>JBJMGO010000265.1:0-14044 GCA_045807825.1 Pyrinomonadaceae bacterium
ACCAACCGGGCGGTGAACGTCACTGACAGCTGCCGAACAAAGGAGTGCCCACGAAAACACACGAAAGACACCAAAAGGAGAGCTTCCTTTTCGCGCCTTTCGTGTGTTTTCGTGGGCTAGATTCTTAACCGTTGACTTTCTTTATCTCTTCGATCATTACCGGGACCGCCTCAAAGAGGTCGCCGACGATCCCATAGTCTGCGATGTCGAATATCGGGGCCTCTGCGTCTTTGTTGACTGCGATAATGGTGCCGGAGTTTTTCATTCCGACGATGTGCTGGATCGCTCCGGAGATGCCGAGGGCGATGTAAACCTTTGGAGCAACGGTTTGGCCGGAGGAACCGATCTGACGGTCGATCGGCAGCCAATCTGAGTCGCAAATGGGTCGCGAAGCCGCAAGGTCCGCACCGAGTGCGTCGGCGAGCTGTTGGGCGACCGCGATATTCTCCTGTGACTTGATGCCGCGACCGATGGCAACGATGATCTCACTCTTTGTCAGGTCGACGGATGCTTTTGCCTCCTGGAAAGGAGCCTCGGGCGTCATGCGGACGTCGCCGACATTGACGTCCATCGTCTCGACGGACGCAGCTCCCTTCTCAGCGCTGTCGCCTCGAAATGCGCCGGACTGAAATGTCACAAAGTACGGAGCATCGCCCTGCAGCGAAACGTCAGCGTCGAGCTTACCCAGGAATATACGCCGCGTGAGCACGATCTTGCCGCCTTCACTTCGATACCGAATGCAGTCGCCAACGACTTCACGTCCAAAACGTGCCGCGACCTTTGGAGCGAAGTCGCGCACCTGATAAGTGTGCGCCATCACGACATACTGCGGATTCGTCGCTTTGATCACCTGCTCCCAAGCATCAGCGTAAGCATCGGGCGTGTAGGTGCCGAGCTTCTCGTTCTTTGCGACGATGACCTTCTCAATGGCGTAGCCGGCGATCTCCTGTGCGAGGCCGCAATCCTTGTCGCAGGGGATGACAGCGGTCACACTGAGGCCAAGTTCCTTGCCGATCGATTGCGCGGCCGTGACGGCCTCGAGCGAGGTCTTGTTGAGCGTGCAGTCTTTGTGTTCGATGAAAACGAGGATGCTCATATCACGCGCACCTCCGAGCGAAGCTTTTCGACGAGCTCGACTGCACCCTTTTTCGCGTCGCCGCCACCGAGGATCTGAGTTTGTTTTGTCTTGAGCGGCATGTAAACCTTCTCGATCTGCGAAGCCGAGGCGAAAGGTTCAACTGACGGCGTGATCTCCGTAACTGGCTTTGACTTCGCCGCCATGATGCCCTTGAGCGAGGCGTAGCGAATTTGCGAGATGCCCGATTGTATCGTCAGCAGCGCGGGGAGTTGATATGTGAACCACTGATACCAGCCGCTCTCGAGCTCGCGTTTGACGCGAAGAGTGTCGCCCAGGCTTTCGCGATCCACCTCGATAACGATCGTTGCGGACGGAATACCTAACAACTCAGCTAGGATCACGCCAGTCTGCCCGTAGCTCGCGTCGTCCGATTGCAGGCCCGCAAAGACGAGATCCGGATTCTCATCCCGAATAGCATTCGCTATCGTGCTCGCTATCTGGTACGAAGAAAGCGTCTTGCTGTCCTCCACAACAATGTGAATAGCGCGATGCGCTCCGCGAGCAAGTGCGTCCTTGATGACGCTCTTAGCCGACTGTGGGCCGAGCGTGCAGACAACGACCTCGCCTTCCCCCTTGGCCTCGACGGTGCGAAGCGCCTCTTCAAGCGCATAGCCATCCGACTCATTGGTCTGAAGCGCGACGTCAGCCTCGTTGATCCATTTTTCGTCGCCGGAGATGCGGAGCACCGCATCTTTATTGGCGACTTGTTTCATTAGAACGATTATCTTCATTTTAGACATTTAGCCGCAGATGACGCAGATAGACGCAGATTAGATAAAGGACTTGCCTCTCTTCTTATCTGCGTCATCTGGGTTTATCTGCGGCTAATAAAGTACTTGTTCTCGTTACTCTGTCCACCGTTTAAACAGCAAACATGCGTTCGTGCCGCCAAAGCCAAAGTTGTTCGACAGCACGTATTCGACATTAGCATCGCGAACAGCGTTTGGTATGTAGTCGAGATCACAATCCGGGTCAGGCACTTCGTAGTTGATGGTCGGCGGCAGCTTGTTCTCGGTGATCGCTTGCACCGAGAAGACAGCCTCGAGACCGCCGGCGGCTCCGAGTGCGTGGCCTGTCATCGATTTTGTGGAGCTGACGGGGATCTTGTACGCGTGCTCACCAAAAACCTTTTTGATCGCGAGCGTCTCAAACTTGTCGTTGTACGGCGTCGATGTGCCGTGTGCGTTGATGTAGCCGATCTGCTCAGGCGTGACACCGGCATCCTTGATCGCACGCTGCATGACGCGTATCGCACCCGAACCGGTTTCATCCGGCATCGTCACGTGAAACGCATCACCGCTCATTCCGTAGCCAACGATCTCCGCGAGAATGTTCGCGCCGCGTGCCTTTGCGAACTCCAGCTCCTCGAGGATGAGGATGCCCGCACCTTCACCGATCACGAATCCATCCCTCTCGAGGTCAAATGGCCGCGAAGCCGTTTTCGGGTCGTCATTGCGAGTTGAGAGTGCACGCATCGACGCAAATCCTGCAACCGACATCGGTGTGATAGCACTCTCGGCACCGCCGCAGATCATCGCGTCGGCGTCGCCACGCTCGATGATTCGAAAGCTGTCGCCGATCGCATGTGCACCCGCGGAACACGCGGTAGCAGTGGCCGAATTCGGACCCTTAGCGCCGTGACGGATCGAGACGTTTCCCGATGCCAAATTGACGATCGCAGACACGATGAAGAATGGCGAAACGCGATCAGGTCCAGACCTCAAAAGCTTTTCGTGCTCACGCTCGATCGCCCAAAAATCGCCGATGCCGGAGCTGATGTAGGTCCCAACCATCTCCGCGTTTGAATCGTCGATTTTGAGGCCGCTGTGCTTCATGGCCTCATCCGAGGCCGCGAGTGCAAAATGGGTAAACTGGCCCATCCGCCTTGCTTCCTTCTTATCGAGAAAGCTCAACGGATCAAAGTCCTTTACCTCGCATGCGAATCGGACCGGGAAATTCTCGGCATCGAATCTCTTGATGGGCGCGGCGCCGCTATCCCCTCGCATGAGCGCGGCCCATGTGGAAGGCACGTCATTCCCGATGGCAGTGACCACGCCGAGTCCTGTTACAACAACTCTTCGTCGCATATAGGCTGAGAGCGCAAGCTTCAGCTTGTTCCAACGTCAGACAGTGCCAACGTTGAACAGGCTAAAGCCTGCACTCTGAACATTCCGTGTTCTTAGGCGCTGGCCGCCTTGTGCTGCTCGACGTAAGCGTACGCGTCGCGAACGCTCTGGATCTTTTCGGCGTCCTCGTCAGGGATCTCGATGTCGAACTCCTCTTCGAACCGCATCACGAGCTCCACGAGGTCGAGCGAGTCTGCACCGAGGTCCTCAATAAAGCGTGCATTCTCAGTTACTTCCGCCTCATCGACTCCGAGTTCGTCGACGATGATCTGTTTGATCTTATCCTGTACTTCTGACATAGGTTCTCCTGTTGTTTATAGATTTTCTAAAGTATTGCTCAAACTACCTGAATCCTCAATGTTCGCATATGTAGCCTCTTTGTCTATCTGGCGAACAAGTCCTGTTAGGACCTTACCGGGCCCGATCTCGATGAATTTTGTCACGCCGGCTGCCTTCATATTCACGATCGTCTGGAGCCAACGCACCGGTGACGATACTTGCTGGGTCAGACGCTCTGTGACGACATAATAAAGGTCGTTCGCCTCGGCGTCGACATTGTGAAAGATCGGGAACTTAAATGGCCCGTAACCCAACTCCAGCAGATCGACTGCGAGCCGCTCCTGCGCTTGGCTCATCAATGCGCAATGAAATGGAGCAGAGACGTTGAGCTTGATCGCACGCTTGGCACCTTTTTCTTTGAGGATCTCGCACGCACGGTCGACAGCCTCTGAATTCCCCGCAATCACGACTTGCGACGGTGAATTGATATTTGCAGGGCTGCAGACCTGACCCTGTGCGGCTTCGCGACAGCCTTCTTCGACGGAGGAGGCATCCAGTCCCAAAATTGCTGCCATCGCTCCGACCCCGACCGGCACAGCCTCCTGCATGTATGTGCCGCGATTCCGGACGGTGCGAACTGCATCTTTAAAGTCCATCACGCCCGCCGCAACCAGGGCAGAATATTCGCCAAGACTGTGGCCAGCGGCAAAGTCCGGCTCGGGCAATCCCTCAGCACGTGCGGCGCGATATGCAGCAACGGAAACCGTCAGGATCGCAGGTTGTGTATTTGCTGTGAGCTGGAGATCGGCCTCGTCGCCCGCGAAGCACATCTCCGTGAGCTTGAATCCAAGCGCGGCATCCGCCGCCTCGAACGTCTCGCGAGCCGCGGCAAAGTTGTCGCATAGGTCCTTGCCCATTCCAACTGACTGCGAGCCTTGACCCGGAAAAATGTATGCCGTTTTGGACATCAAATCTTTAACGCAAAGTCGCAAAGGTGCAGAGACGCAAAGAAAATAGAGGTCCAACTTTGCGGCTTTGCATCTTTGCGACTTTGCGTTAGAACTTCCTCAAAATCTTACGACAGTAGCTCCCCAAGTGATCCCGCCGCCGAATGCTGTGAGCAGAACGAGCGAGCCCTTCTTGATCTTGCCCGACTCGACGCACTCGTCCATTGCGATCGGTATAGATGCCGATGACGTGTTACCAAGCATCGCGATGTTTGAGTACACCTTTTCCTCGGGCACTCCGAGCCGGGAGGCCACTGCGTCCGTGATCCGCTGATTCGCCTGGTGCGGGATCACGAGATCGACATCGTCGACCGTGTAGCCGGCTTTCGCCAGCATTTCACTGGAGATATCCGCCATCGACCGAACCGCGATCTTAAAGATCTCATTGCCCTTCATCTTAAAAAAGTGATCGCCGTTGTCGAGCGTCTCATGCGAGGTGCCCATCTTTGTCCCGCCACCGCGAGCATAGAGCTGCTCCTCATAGCGGCCGTCGGACATGATCTTTGTCGATAGAATTCCCTTGTCCTCAGCAACCGGGCCGAGAACGGCGGCTCCCGCACCGTCTCCGAATATCACGCACGTGCCGCGATCGGTGTAATCCACGTACTTTGTCAGCACCTCGGCCCCGATCACAAGAGCATGCTTGATCGCCCCTGTGCGGATCATCGATTCGATCATCGTGAGGCCGTAGAGGAAGCCGGAGCATGCGGCGAAAACGTCCATTCCCGCAGCATTACTCGCTCCCAACTCTGCCTGTATCAATGCACCTGTCGAGGGAAGTATCTGATCCGGCGTAGTAGTCGCGCAGATTATGATCTCGAGGTCCGTCGCGTCGAGACCGGCGCGTTCCAGCGCCTGCCGCCCCGCCTTTACTGCGAACTGCGACGTGTACTCGTTCTCGGCAGCCTTATGACGCTGCTTGATCCCTGTGCGTGAAGTGATCCAGTCATCGGAAGTCTCGACGATCTTCTCCAGATCGGCATTAGTAAGAATGCCCTCCGGATACGAATGCCCCATCCCGATGATGCCTGCATTGGCCATAGTAGTTTTGAGTCCCTAAGAGTGTATAGAGTTCATTGAGTCGACCGCAACCGGCGGCACTCAATGAACTCTATAACTCAACGAACCCAATAAATTCTATTCGGAATCCTTTACGTCAATGATCTGACGGCCTTTGTACATTCCGGTCTTCGGATCGATGCGATGCGGCTGCTTTGCCTCACCGGAATCTTTGTCGATATAGAATTGCGGCGTTTTCAGCGCGTCGTGAGCACGGCGCTCACGTGTACGTGCATGCGAATGTCTGCGTTTTGGATTTGGCATGGTTACCTCTAGCTTAAATTCTTGAGAGCGGCCCAGCGGGGATCGATATCCTTCTCGCCGCAATTACAATCTTTTAAATTTCGGTTCGTGCCGCATTCGGGGCACAAACCTTTGCAATCTTCTTTACAAAGCACCTGCTCGGGCATGTTGAGCAGGATCTGCTCGCGGATGACATCGATCAGGTCGATATGCTCGTCCGCAACAAGCTGGATGTCGAGATCGGTGATCGGTACTTCAAGGTCCTTCTCCGACGGCTCGTATGAGGCGTTGACGAAAACATCCTCAAAGGGGATCTCCAACTGCCTCGTCAGCGGCTCGGCACAACGAGTGCACAAGAGCCCAACCTTCGCCGTGACCATACCTCGAAGGTGCGTCTGTGCGCCTTCACGAAAAAACTCGCCCTCAAAGTGAGCCGACCCCTCGACCGTTCCCTCATCTCCGAGGTCGATCTGCCCACCATCGACGTCTGCCGATAACGGCTTCGGCGTTGTCTGAGCACTCGCTAAGTCGATGATCATTGTCAATAACTGCTCTAGGACCAAAAAACGGCCGTAAAAGCAAAAGTGTAATTATATAGTCTGTGCCACGAGTGTCAACCAACTGGATACGGCTCGAATCATCGATGAGCAGTGCCAACCGCTTCATCGATAGACGAGAAGCCACGCTCACGCAACAACCGTGCGAGGCCATTGTTGACCGTTGCGGGGAATGACGGCCCGCCGTAAATAAATCCCGTATAGGCCTGTATGAGAGAAGCTCCCGCGGCGATCTTCTCAAACGCATCCTCGGATGTGAATATGCCGCCGACGCCGACTATCGGCATTCTACCGTCAGTGAGCTTATATATCTGACGAATAATGTCTGTCGACAGCTCCCGCAGAGGAGCACCGCTCAAGCCCCCGGCGCTGATGGCCGCTGTGTCAGCCTTGAGGCCGTCGCGTGAGACTGTCGTGTTCGTGGCAATGATACCGGCAAGGTCGTGCCGCAGCGCGACCTCTACAACAGATTCGATCTCACGGTCGTTGAGATCCGGAGCGATCTTTACCAAGAGCGGTTTCCCCGTACTTTGTTTACCTAGGTTAGGCGGCTGCTCGCTAGCAACGATCTTCACAGCGGCACCCAGGCCTCGATTCTTTTCCTGCAAAGCGCTGATCAGATCATCCAGGTTTTCACCTTGCTGCAGGTCCCGCAGCCCGGGAGTGTTTGGAGAGGACACATTCACCACGATGTAATCCGCAACAGACCAGATCTCGCTAAAGGCCTCGAGATAATTATCAACGGCCGCGTCGTTAGTGACGTCTTTATTACGCCCGATGTTCACTCCGATCATGCAGCGACGCTTAAGCCGGGCAAGACGCTCAGCAACCACCGCGGCACCGTCGTTATTAAAGCCGAGCCGGTTAATAAGAGCTTTATCCTCAGCAAGTCGAAAAAGCCGCGGTTTTGGATTGCCTGGCTGCGGGCGCGCCGTGACGGTGCCGACCTCGACAAAACCGAAGCCGAGGCGCGACAACGGCTCGACAACGAGTCCATTATTGTCAAAGCCAGCCGCGATACCCAAGGGACTTCGAAAACTCAATCCAAACCTCTCGCAGCTCAAGATCGGGTCGACATCATCCGTATAGAACGGGGCCGCAAGTCCGTTCGTCAGGGTCTTTAGCCCCAGTTCGTGAGCGTGCTCGGCGTCCATTCCAAACGCCAGCGGCCGCAGCAATTTGTCCCAGAGGAACGACATCGAACACGATTCTGGCAAACAACGGCCCTCTTTTGAACTTCGCAAGTCGCTTTGTTACGATTTGTTAGCCTATGGCAGACGAATTCAACCTGGTCGAGAAGTCACGAATCATGGACTCGACGGCCGTTAATCGCGCCCTGAGACGCCTCGCGACCGAGATCGTAGAGAAGAATCAGGGTGCCAAGAACCTCTACCTCGTGGGCATTCGTCGCCGCGGCGTGCCGCTTGCGGAGAGGCTTCGCGACAAGATCGAGAAGCTCGAGGGTGAGCGTCCACATTACGGAATCTTGGATATCACGCTCTACCGCGATGACCTCTCCACCGTCGGTGCAAACCCAGTGGTCAACCGGACCGAGCTGGACGATGACATCGAGGGGAAGAATATTATTCTCGTCGACGACGTTCTGTACACCGGCCGGACGATCCGTGCGGCAATGGACCAGTTGATGGACTTTGGTAGGCCAAAACGTGTCCAGCTCGCCGTGTTGATAGATCGTGGCCGAGAACATCGCGAGTTGCCGATCCAGGCGGATTTCATCGGCAAGCTGGTCCCAACAAAGCAGACGGAGATCATCAAGGTGCTGCTGAAACAGTTTGACGAGGAAGAAGGAGTCGGCATTTTTGAGATGCCGGCTGGGGAATAGGAGAAGCTATGAAGGCATTCCGGCTCATGTTCATCTCGTTGGCGGTCACCGTCCTACTCGCGGTATCTGCCGCTGCTCAAGGCAAGGTCGACATCTTTGGTTACTACTCGATAGAGCATTCGCCGCGAGCTTTTCGAGATATTTCAGAGATCAATCTGGCGGGAAATTACGGCGCCAACGAACAGCCGCCGACGTACGGCCTCATTCGCCTTAAACGAAAATCGGCGAAGGATTACCGTTTAATGAAGCCGAACCTTGACGGCAAGAACCTGACCTTCAAGACCAAAACCGTCGCGGGCGTGCATTACGAGTTCGCGGGAGCGTTCACGCGGCTCGAGGATTTCCCAACGACACAGCCAAATGGTCAGGTGCTGCTAAAGGGCAGGCTAAGTAAATATCGTGGGAAGCGGCGGATCGCCTCATCCTACTTGAATTTCTCGTACGAAGCAGGCGATTGAGAGATCGCCTTTTCTTTTTTTGATGCTCAAACCATTTCGCCGAAGAGATCTGCTTGGCATCCGCGACCTTACCGCAGCGGATATCACAGGCATTCTCGATACCGCCGAAACGTTCAGCGAGATCTCCACCCGCGAAGTCAAAAAAGTCCCCGCTCTTCGCGGTAAAACGATCATCAACCTATTCTTTGAGGCCTCGACCCGTACCCGCACATCCTTCGAGCTTGCCGCCAAACGACTATCCGCAGACGCAGTAAATATCAGCGTCGCGTCCTCCTCAGTAAGCAAAGGCGAGACCCTCGTGGACACAGCGATGAATCTCGACGCTATGGCCCCGGACTGCATTGTCGTTCGTCATTCATCGGCGGGAGTGCCGCATCAGCTTGCAAAGGTCTCGCAGGCGGCGATCGTCAACGCGGGCGACGGCGCCAACGAGCACCCGACGCAGGCTCTCTTGGATGCGATGACGATCCGCGAACATAAGGGCCAGATCGACGGCCTCGAGGTGGCGATCCTCGGCGACATCCTCCACAGCCGTGTCGCCAGATCGAACATTCACCTGCTGACAAAACTCGGAGCACGAGTTCGTGTTGCGGGCCCCGCGACCCTGGTGCCGCGGGATTTTGGCTACCTAGTTGCGGATGGATTGGTCGTTGAGGAGAACGTTGAGGAGGCGATTCGCGGGGCTGATGTCGTGATGATCCTCCGCATCCAGCGCGAGCGTCAGGACTCGGCATACTTCCCCACCCTGCGCGAGTATGCGATCCACTACGGCCTCACGAACGACCGCCTCGACCTCGCAAAAAAAGACGCCATCGTTCTCCATCCGGGCCCGATGAACCGCGGCATCGAGATCGCCTCAGACGTGGCCGACAGTTCCCGCTCGCTGATCCTCGATCAGGTAAAATACGGCGTCGCAGTGAGAATGGCAGTGCTTTATCTTGCGACGGGAGGACAGCCCACAGGCCAATGACACGACTCCTCATCAAGAACGGCCACCTCATCGATCCGGCGGCGCCGGAGAATACGGGTATTTCCCTGCTTCTCGACGAAGGCAAGGTCGCGGCGTGGTTCCGAGCTGGAGAAGACCTGCCGACAGACTGCGAGGTATTCGACGCGAGCGGCCTGCTCGTAGCACCCGGCTTCATCGACATGCACGTGCATCTTCGTGAGCCCGGGCAGGAGCACAAAGAGACGATCGCTTCGGGATGCGCGGCAGCGGTTGCGGGTGGGTGGACGAGCGTTTGTCCGATGCCGAATACGCAGCCTGTCAACGACAACGCGGCGATCACCCGTTACATGATCGAGCAGGCTGCGAAAGCCGGCCTTGCGAATGTCTTCCCCATCGGTGCCATCACAAAAACATCTGACGGGTGCGAGCTTGCGGAAATGGGTGAGATGAAGGCTGCGGGAGCTGTCGCAGTGTCGGACGACGGCCGTCCGGTGCCGAATGCCGGCATCATGCGACGGGCGATGCAGTACGCTCGCGATTTTGATCTTCCGGTGATCGACCACTGTGAGGACAAGTCGCTTTCCTCGGGCGGCGTAATGCATGAGGGCCGCATTTCCCTGCTGCTTGGGCTCAAAGGGATGCCGGCTCTTGCGGAGGAGATCGATGCCGTTCGCGACATCATGCTCGCTCGTGAGACGGGTGCTCACATACACATCGCCCACGTCTCGACTGCCGGGGCTATTGAGGCTGTGCGCCGCGCTAAATCAGATGGTGTGAATGTCACGTGCGAGGTCACGCCGCACCACTTTACTCTGACGGACCGTGCGGTAGAGGGCTATGATACGAATACAAAAATGGCGCCGCCGCTTCGCAGTGAAGAGCATCTCGAGGCTATCGTCGCGGGGATCAAAGACGGCACGATCGATGCGATAGCGACCGATCACGCTCCGCACCACGCTGACGAAAAGGCTCTGGAATACGATCGGGCACCCTTTGGAATAACTGGCCTAGAGACCGCTATAGGCCTTGCGTTTACCGAGCTTGTTCACAAAGGCACTATCGATCTCGTGCGGCTTGTTGAGATGTGCTCGGTCAATCCTGCTCGCATCTTAAGACTTGAGGGCCGAGGTACGCTCAGACCAGGTTCGCATGCGGATGTGACGATTCTGGATCCGACCCTTCAGTGGACGTATCGAAATGCGGACTCGCGCTCCAAATCCCGCAACACTCCATTCGACGGTCGTTCATTCACGGGAGCCGCGGTCGCGACAATCGTGGGCGGCAGACTTGTCTATCAGCGATAGCTGTGGCAAATTAGCCCAAATCCCAAAGGAGAAAAAATGAAAAAGCTGAGCATCGTCCTCATCGTCACACTTGCGCTCTGCGCGGTGGCTGCCGCACAGAATACGAGCATCTATACAAGCACCTCGACAAAAGCTTGTAAGACGCTCGAATCGAGCACGAAATTTGACGGTTCCTATCGCGGTCGCTGCCCCGGCGTCGGCGGCTATAAGCTCGATCTGCTCGAGGGCGACATCCGGCAAACACTCAATGTGATCACTCCGGCCAAGAAGACCTTTGAGCTAAACTTTTGGCGATACAACGGAAGTTTTTCGAGTATCGGAGACAAGGTCGAGTGGCGCCTGCGCAAAGGCGTCCCGGTCGCATTGATAGCTCGATTTAATGTTTCTGACCCTGAGAACTCGGCTAAGACGACATCCTTTCTCGTGATCTCAAAGATAGATCGGAAGCAGTCCTGCGTGATCGAGATCGTTAATCCGGTGGCAAAACAAAATGAGAAGGCTCGCGTCTCCGCGGACGCCGCATCCGGTAAGCCTTGCCTGGCATTCCCAAACTAACGCATCAGATCGCACAAGTGGCTGGCGATGGTCTCGCCCGCCACGGTGTGGCCCGCCTGGTTCCAATGGCCGTAGCCAATGTTGCCTGGAAAGCCGTGGAGGACAGTACCGGTGCGCTCGGAATAGTCGGCGAGTTCGGGAACAACATCTTCGACTGGTATGCCGCTAGCCGTGCAGAATGACGCGAGCCGACGATTCGGAGACAGCAGGTCGTCGACTCCCATCGTTTTGGCAAAATCCTCGCGCTGCTTTTTATCAGGCAGGACTTGCACACCATTGCTACCGATGATGACCGCAAAGCGCGCACCGTGTGCAAGGGACTCTGTGTTCATCTCAGCGATCAGTTTCTCTGTCACATCCCAGGCGGCACGCCAGTTGTCATCTGACGGAGGCCGATAGATCTGCAGGTCGATCCCGGCCTCGAATGCAGGATTTGGATCCTGAGGCTGAGGGTTCGCAGGGGATTCAAGAGTTGCGGCCGCGCGTCGACGTCTCTCCGACCAGTCGTCCCATTTATATTTGAGCGTCCGTTGCACGTCCGCGATCGCCTGCATAAAACGCAGGTTGTTTTTAAGCCACGTGCCGAGTCTCGAGTACCATGCATCCCGCATCAGGAATTTACGGTCGCTCCTAAAGCTGTCATCGAGCACGAGCTGGCCATTGCCAACTTGAAAATACGGTATCGGGGTCTGCTTGAATGCGCGAAGGTTGTCGCTGATGTCGTTATTGGTCGTCACCATCAGCAGGACGAGGTCGGGAGAGTATTTCAGCACCTTCTCCCTCAGCATCAGCAGCTCTTGAGCTGTGCCGTAACCTGAGACGCCGAACGTTAGCGTCTCGACATTCTTTCCTGCTGCGGCATCGCAACTCGCCGCCGCGGGACCGAGATAGTTGGTGAACATCTCCTCACGGTCCACCTGCAAACCCTCTACGTACGAGTCGCCGATGACAGCGATCCGGTAGACATCCGCGGGCTTCTCGATCGTGTGCTCAACATCCCTAAAGCCATCGCTATTTATCGTCACCCAACTTCGCCCCTCGCGCGTGTACCAGCCGCTCATCCCCGGGATCAGCCGGTACCCGAGCGTCTCGTCAGCCTCATAAAACTCGGGCGACGAATAGCCAACCACGCGGAGCCCGACCTCAAGCAGCACGAGAGCGAATCCGATGCCGATCACCAGCGTCAGAAGCTTGAGTAAACGACGCCTTCCGCGCGGGATCTCTGATGTTTCCGTTTCGTGCATCAGTGACATTGCTTATCCCATGAGCGGCGGAAAGGCGGCTTCGCACTCGAACGACAACACCTGGTTTGTAGACTGGTGGGGGAACGAGAGCTTTGCCGCGTGAAGGTAAAGCCGTGCCGCCTCCCGGCCGCCGCGTCGGGTGTCGCCTACGATAGGGTGGCCAATGGATTGGCAGTGGATCCTAAGTTGATTCGTCCTGCCGGTGACGGGCTCAAGCTCCACCATCGTAGTGTCATCGTATCGCTCGCGCACGACAAACCGGCTCTCGGCGTGCTTTCCATCATCCTTTACACTCCAATGCTTCAGCTCAGGAAATCTGCCGATGGGGGCCGTGATCTGCCCGGCGTCCTCGGCGACCAGCCCCTCGACCAGCGCGACATAACTTTTCTGCACTCGCTTCTTTAGGAAGTGCCGCGACAGGGCCCGATGTGAATGCGCGGTCTTGGCGACCACGATCAAACCTGAGGTCTCCTTGTCGAGTCGGTGAATCAGGCCCGGCCGCGTGTGATCACCGCCAATTTGATTCAGGTGGTGTGCGAGCGCGTTTAGTAGCGTGCCTCTCTTCTCGCGATGCGAAGGATGCACGAGCATGCCTGACGGTTTATTGATGACGATGAGTTCGTTGTCCTCAAAAACAATGTCGAGCGGCAGCTCTTCGCCGATCATGGCAGTGCCGCGCGTCTCGTCCACCCAAATCTCGACAAGATCATTAGAGCGGACGCGAAAGCCCCTATTCTCGTTGCGGCCGTTGACCTCGCACTTCTCATCCCGCACGAGCTCACGAAGGTACATCTTGCTCACCGTCGGAAAGGCGTTGAGAAGATAGTCCTCAAGCCGCACGCGGCCGGGGATATGCGGAACTGTCAGCTCAAAGCGTCTTTCCATGCGTTGCGATTGTATCTAAAAGGCGGTCCAGATTTCCAAAAGCGCCGCCATAACCTACAATTTCGTAAGAAAATGCCCGTCGATACGTTGCGAATCATCTCCCAAGCCGCCAACGGCTTAGCCGCTGCCCAAAGCCTGCGCGACGGCTGCTCGGCTGCCCTTGATCGGGTCGCGGAGGGTCTCTCAACGACCTTCGCTGTTCTCGCGAGGCCTGCCCAAGACTCCGGCGTAGCGGACGTTCTCGCGTCCAATGGCTTACATGCGGCGGATTTTAGAAGACTCGAATCGCGCCTCCCCAAGAGTACATTGTGGCGGATCTTACGTGCGTCGACACCTTTTGTAATTGACGATCTCATGCAGGACCCTGCACTGAATTTTCTCGCCTACAGTACCCGGG
>JBJMGO010000266.1:0-6284 GCA_045807825.1 Pyrinomonadaceae bacterium
CGATGCCCGTCGGATATACAGGTGCCCGATCGCCATTATAATCCGGTGACGGAGCGAACATCGTGAGCCCGCTAACGTCTATGAATGGCGCCTTAACGGGCTCATCAGGTTTGTTAGCTGGCGAGACCGGCACCTTCGCACCGATTCCAAGCTCAAATAGCCATACCTTATTATCGAATCCACCCGAGACATAGAAGCGATATTTCCCATCCCGCGTCGGCCGCTGGTCGAATGCAAGACCGACGTTCGCGCTTTGAGGGCTTGGGAAATACACATTTTGTACGGCCTGCGGCTCATTGCCCGCATTAAGATCGATGATCGAGAGCGTCTGCTGCTGCTTGCTCTTTGAGGTAAATTCGATTCCGTAACCGCTGTTCACCGCGATAAGATAGCGGCCCTTTCCGTCGGGGCCGGTTTTGTCGGGGGAACGCACAAAATTCATCGTGAGCGGCGCCACAGCGGGCAGCCCTGTCGTGGCATCGGTCATCAGGTGTCCAGCCGGTGTAGGCTTTCTATCGACGTGAAGACGCCCCTTAGCCTCCGCCTCCGACAGCAGCGACCAAACAGCTACCGCAGCAATGAGCGACAGCAGACAAGCCAATGATGTTACGCGCATATGGATGAGGTGATGGCTTAACGGTTTCCCGCTATAATAACGCACCTCGTATTACACGAATATCGCCGATGAAAAGTTACGAGCTGCAGCTAACGGTCCGCGTCGTACCCCGCGCGTCAAAGAGCGAGATCGTTGGGCTGCATGATGGTGCGCTAAAGGTCCGCATCGCCGCTCCGCCCGTAGATGGTGTCGCGAACGCCGAGCTTGTGAAGCTGCTGGCAAAGGCCTTTGGCATCGCAAAAGCAGGCGTCGAGATCATCTCCGGCGAGTCTTCAAAAACAAAACGGATCCGGATCATCGGCGCAACCGAGGTCGCTGTACGCGCAGTTTTGAGGCCATAAAGAGGCCGTGATATATTTCACAATTCATCTACTTAGCAAGTTCGGCAACTCTTGTAACTCAGGTATTTACGAATGTCAGGACACTCCAAGTGGCACACAATTAAGCACAAAAAAGGTGCTCTCGACGCCAAACGCGGCAAGATCTTTACAAAGATGATCAAGGAGATCACCGTCGCCACGAAAACGGGCGGCAGCGGCGACCCCGATTCGAATGCACGGCTTCGCAAGGCCATCTCTGACGCTAAGGCGCAGAATATGCCGAACGACACCATCGACCGAGCGATCAAGCGCGGCATGGGCGAGGGCGAGGGTGCAAACTACGACGAGGTCACCTACGAGGGCTACGGGCCGCAGGGAGTTGCAGTCATGGTCGAGGCGATGACGGACAATCGCAACCGCACCGTCGCCGAAATTCGTCACATCTTCTCCAAGAATGGCGGCAACATGGGTGAGTCTGGTTCGGTTGGATGGATGTTCGACAAGAAGGGCTACATAGTCGTCGACAAGGCCGCAAAGAGCGAGGATGAGCTATTCGAGATCGCGGTCGGAGCAGGTGCGGACGATATGCAGGATGATGGCGATGTATTCGAGATCTTGACCGCTCCGGAGAGTTTTGAGGCGGTCAATGACGCTATTAAGGCTGCCGGCGTCGAGCCGCAGGCCGCCGAGATCTCGATGGTCCCGCAAAACTACATCAAGCTGGAGGGTACCGACGCCGCGACGATGCTCAAGCTGGTCGACTCGCTAGAGGACAACGACGACGTGCAGAAGGTATACGCCAACTTCGACATAGACGAGTCGGAGATGGCGTAGCTTCGCCGAGACTCAGGTCACATATAGCTCAAGAGCCAATGCCCGCTCCGCCGCTTGTAGTTGCCGTACCAAACGCAAAGCGGGTAGAGAGCTACCAGCCCGATCACCCACACAACATAAGCTACTACGAGAGATGATCCGTGTCCGGGAGGAGCGTTCGCCCAGGCATCAGGATTCCCGAATAGATACCCGATGTCCTTCCCCTCTAACCATCCGATCACAACGCCCGCGGCATGTGCAAAAAATAGCTGCAGGATGAAGTAAAACAGCGGCACCCGTCCAAAGTTGATCGCGATCCGCGATGCGAGACTTGTGCCCCGCATTCCATCCGCTGCTGCCAAAACCAGCAGTGATGGTCCGAGGGTCATCAACACAAACAGCAGCGACGGCGGATACTTGGTTGTATTCAAAAACGACAAGAACGTAAAGAAAGGGCTCGCCTGCGTCTCCCACGGAGCGGGATCGCCATAGAAATTGATCACCCGGATCACCACGAACAAGGCTGTCGCCGACGCACCCAGAATGAACAGCATTCTGCGACGTCGCTGCGCTTCCCACGTATAGAGACTCCCAAGCGCGTATCCGGCCGCCATGACGCCGATCCACGCCAGCACCGGGTAACCCACGAGCATCTTCGTCGCGCCGTCGAAAAGTGGAACGAACCCATTCTGGTTGAGGACGACCCAGAGCGACTGCCCGGCAGTCGGAGGCGGCGTTCCCAAAAACGCGATCGTTGGCGGCACGTTAAATCTATCAAGGATATTATGGAGCGCGATTATCAGCACGCCGATGACTCCGACGATCCGCACAGGCAGATGCACTAAAGCGGCCATCACGATCATCGTGACGCCAAAGATCCAGATCACCTCCGCAACACCGAGGAAGGTGTAATCAACATTAAAGAACAAGCTGAGCCTCACCACCGTGAATTCCAACACCACCAGCCAAATCCCTCTCGTAAGCAAAAATCGCGTCAACTCAGCCTTGCTCTTTCCCTTCAACAACTGGAGATAAATGCTCGTGCCCGCGAGAAAGACGAATGTCGGCGCGCAAAAATGCGTGATCCACCGTGTTAGAAAAAGAGCGCCGGTGGTCTTCGTCAGGTCCGTTGGGTTGCCGGCCAAACCGCCCGTATTCACGTACTCGCGCACATGATCGAGCAGCATGATGATCATCACGATGCCCCGCAGGAGATCCACGGATAGAATGCGCTCTTTCGCTGATGCCATGGTCATATACCCTGCAACTTTTCGCGTCTTTTGGCGGCCTCATTGACCCCAGCTTGAATTCCGCAGTCGCGGTAACGCCGTTCAGCCTCCTGCCAGAGCTCTGCTGCCTCCTCGGTCCTTCCAAGACGTTCTTTTATCGATGCGGAATAACGCACGGCGTTCGCAAAATTCAGGTCGTCTTCTATCGAATGTTCACGATATAGAGCTAAAGCCTCATCGAAATTTTTCTCCGCCTCGTCGAACTGCCCCGCACCCTCGTGGACCTGAGCGAGATGACGTATCGTGTGCGCCAGGGTCAGCGGCTGATCGAGTGATCGCAGCAACGCGACGGATCCCGCATAGTCCCTGAGAGCGAGCCGTTGCGTAACAGGCGTGCGCCGTTCAAATTCGCCGAGCTCCCTCAATGCTATCGCCAACGCAAAATCATTGCGCGAGGCCCGGGCTGCATCGACGGCTTCTCGCAGAGGTACCGCACCCTCGATATCGAGAAGCATATTCCCAATCGTTTCCTCGATCTCCTCCAAATGCTCCTGCGACTCCGCCTCAAACCGCAACACCAGCAACGCCTGTGTATTCGACGCGCGAACAAGGCCCCAACCGTGGTTGAATTTTATCCTCGCTCCATCGATGGTGATCACCTCGTGATCCTTACTAAAATGCTCTGCGATAGCCGCGACAACGTCAAACTTGCGCTCGTCCGGGCACTCCACGCGCAATTCGGGAGTGGAGTATGTTTTGGGGAGATCGGCGATGAGCTTTGACAGCGGCTTGTCAGTTTTTGAGAGGATCTCCAGCAGCCTCGCACCTGCGTAACAAGCGTCGTCAAAGCCGTAAAACCTATCTGCAAAAAACATATGCCCGCTCATCTCGCCCGCGAGCACTGCACCCGTTTCCTTCATCTTGGCCTTGATAAGCGAATGGCCCGCCTTCCACATCAGCGGCTTGCCGCCGTGAGCTGCGATGTCGTCAAAGAGGGTCTGCGAGCATTTCACCTCGGCGATGATCGTCGCACCCGGATGTTCACGCAGGACCTCACGGGAGTAGATCACCATCAATTCGTCGCCCCAAAGGATGCGGCCATTCTCATCAACAACACCTATCCGGTCACCGTCGCCATCGAAAGCGATCCCCACATCTGCCTTATTCCAACGCACCGACTCAATAAGATCGCTAAGATTCTCCTCGACCGTCGGATCGGGATGATGATGCGGGAAGTTCGGATCGGGCTCTGAATAAAGCTCGACAAGATCGACACCAAGCGCCTTATAAACAGGCGCAGCCGTTACCGCGCCCATTCCGTTGCCCGAGTCGATCACGACCTTGAGCGGGCGTTCTCCCACCGAGATCCGAGAGAGAACGTCACGTCGATACTCTTCCATCACCTCGGCGGACTCGACGGCGCCGCTGCCGGTGTCAAATTCACCTGCCTCGGCGATCCCGCGGATCTCCTGTATCTGTGAACCAAAAAGCGCCTGCTTCCCAAGGCAGATCTTAAACCCGTTATGGTCTGGCGGGTTGTGCGAACCCGTGATCATTACGCCGCCGGCAACGTCATTCTCATACAGTGTGTAATACAGCACCGGCGTCGGAACTCGGCCGATCAAAAGAACGTCGACTCCACAGGAATTCAATCCGTCTCGCATCAGCTCGGCAAATCTGGGGGAGCTCTTGCGAGCGTCGTACCCCAAAGACACGCGTGGGACGCGGTGCTGCACAAAAAAGGTCCCAACCGCGCGTGCGATCACCGCCACCGTCTCAGCGCTCAATTGACTGCCGACGATGCCTCGGATGTCATATTCTCTGAAGATATTTGCGCCCATTGGGCTAAGAGATTTTCACACGAGCAAAGCCTCCATGTGAACCGCACGCACGCGCAAAATGCCTCGCTTCTGCGGGTTTGTTATACTTGCCGCTTCTCCTTGCGGGCAACAACACGTGGTACGCAAGGCATCGAAAACCATGCGTTCGGATAGTTTCTAAATGTCACCTCAGAAACCTGGCACATTCATGAAAGTTCTGGCTTGGGCCGCGCTTTTGCTCCTCACCGGAGTCGCAGCCGCGTTTGCCCAAAAGCCCACTCCGACGCCTCGCCCTACCGGAACTCCTATCGAGGAGGGCACCGGATCGACAAAGGTTTTTGAGGTCCGGCTGCCCGTGACCGTGCTCCAGCGCGGTTCGGATAAAAAGGATCATCTTGTACCGGGACTGTCGAAAAACGATTTTCAGGTGCTCGAGGACGGCATTCCGCAGGAGGTCACGTTCTTTTCCGACGAAAAGACAAATCCGCCGGTCTACGTCGGCGTCCTGATGGACACCTCGCCTTCTACCGCCGGTAAGCTTGAGTTTGAAAAAGAAGCCGCCGCGAATTTCATCTACGAGGTCCTGCAGGTGCGAAAGGACAGGGCCGCCTTCATGACGTTCGACAACGAGATCAACCTGCGGCAGGACTTTACCGAGTCGACCGGTCAGATCCAGAAGGCGATCGACACCGTCAAGCACACGGGATCTCAGACCGCTCTGTATGATGCCATTTGGCAGTTTACCGATGAAAAGCTGCGCAGCGTCCCCGGCCGTAAGGTGATCGTCGTGATCACCGACGGCGACGACACCTTTAGCCGCGCCGACATGAATGACGTCATCGATATCGCGCAGCGGACCGAGACTACGATCTTCGCGATCTCGACAAAGGGTGGTTTTCTCGGCTCCGTTCCCGGCGTCGAGGGCGGCACTTCAAAGGACAAGGGTGATAAGCTTCTCGCCGACCTCTGCGAGAGCACTGGCGGCTCCGTCTTCTTCCCCACCAACAGCTCAAAGGACCAGATGTTGAATCTTGAGCGTGCTTTTAAAGGAATATCCGACGAGCTCAAGGGCCAGTACATAATCACGTATAAGCCCGCGAATCAGGATATGGATGGCCGTGTCCGCAAGATAGATGTGCACCTCACCCACGCCGACAACGCCAAGCAGTTCAAGATCCACACAAAGTCGAGCTACCGCGCCGTCAAGGACGTGCTCAAATAATGCGCCAGAGGAATCTAGTTTTAGCTTTGTTTGCAACCGTGCTGATCACGGGGAGCCTCCTTGTCCTCACACCCTCGCATGCGCAGGTGCCCACGACGCCCGCTGCGACGCCGACTCCGACCCCGAACCCCGAGGACGAGGTCATCAAGGTCGAGTCGGACGTCGTCAACGTTCTGTTTACCGCACAAGACAAAAACCGCCGCCTTCTTACCGATCTCAAAGAATCGGACGTCGCGCTTTGGGAGGACGGCAAGCAGCAGGACA
>JBJMGO010000267.1:0-5304 GCA_045807825.1 Pyrinomonadaceae bacterium
ATAAAGATAGAAGCGTCAAAATTCACCGAGGTCGGCTACATGGGCCGCGATGTGGAGTCGATGGTCCGCGAGCTCGCCGACGTCGCAGTGGACATGCAAAAGCAGTCGGCGTTTGAAGACGTGAGATCTCGCGCCGAGCAGAACGTCGAGGAAAAGCTGCTCGACATTCTACTGCCGACGCCGGGTTACTTTACCGATGAGAATGGCGAGGGCACCAGCGAGAGCTCGCATCAGCGTACCCGCGAGAAGCTTCGCGACCAGCTTCGCCGCGGCGACCTGGACGAACGCCTTATCGATATCGACACGCAGGATCGGTCGGGAGCCACCATCGACTTCATCGGCGGCTCGGGAATGGAGGACCTGGGCGTCAACCTCCGGGACATGTTGGGGAATATGTTCCCGACAAAAACGGTGCGAAAGAAACTCACCGTCGGCGAGGCCCGCAAAGTGATGCTCCGAGACGAGCAGGAGAGCCTGGTGGACTCGGAGCAGATCACGCGCACGGCTTTGGATAAGGTATCGACCTCGGGGATCATTTTCCTCGACGAGCTCGACAAGATCGCCGGGCGCGAGGGCGGCGGACACGGCCCTGAGGTATCACGCGAGGGCGTGCAGCGCGACCTGCTCCCGTTCGTCGAGGGCACAAACGTCAACACAAAGTACGGGATGGTCTCTACGGACCATATTTTGTTTATCGCAGCGGGAGCGTTTCACGTGGCAAAGCCGACGGATCTTATACCGGAGCTGCAGGGCCGATTTCCGATCCGAGTGGAGCTTGAGGCGTTGACGACCGACGATCTGAAACGCATTCTCGTGCAGCCAAAGAATTCGCTGATAAAGCAGTACCAGGCGCTGCTCAGCACTGAGGGGATCGAGCTACAATTCACCGACGATGCCATCGACCGCCTTGCGGACATGACGGCCGAGATGAACAAAAACACCGAGAACATCGGTGCCCGCAGGCTGCACACGCTGGTCGAGAAACTTCTCGAGGACATCAGCTTCGCCGGCAGCGATCTCGAGCAAAAAGCGCAGACGATCGACGCGGCTTATGTTGACCAAAAGCTGAGCGGCCTTGTCGAAGACCGCAACCTGCGGCAGTACATTTTGTAAGCATTTTTCACTGCCGAGACGCGGAGACGCAGAGAAAAGAATGAAACCACGGATGAATACAGATGGACACAGATGCACCTATGTGCCGCATCAGTATTCGTCAGGTTCGTGCTGGGGTTTATCAGTCTCAGCGTCTCGGCGTCTCGGCGGTTTAATTCTTTTGGTGCTTTTCGTGTCTTTCGTGGGCACATCTTGCGGCAAGCGCGGGGCACCGATACCGCCTAAGGAGCGGGTGCTGCAGCGGATCGATCTCGACGGATTTCAGCGTGGAAATCAGGTGATCATCTCGTGGAAGATGCCGCGGGTGAATGCCCCTGTCGGCAACGTGCAAAACATCAGCCGTGCGGACGTTTACCGTCTCGCGGAGCCACTGACGTCGCCGCTGCAGTTGTCGGAGGAAGAGTTCGCAAATCGCAGCACGCTTATCGCGGCGTTGAAGATCACAGACGCGGACTTTAATTCAAGGACCCTGAATTATAAGGACACGCTGCAGTTTGCGGATCAGCCGGTGAGGCTGCGATATGCACTTCGCTTTGTGAATGCGTCAGGGCAAAAAGCCGCTTTCTCAAACGCGATCGTGATCGAGCCGGCATCTAAGATCGCTGCCAATCCGACGGACCTGAACGTCGAGGCATCGCAGGACGCTCTTCGCCTCTCGTGGAAGGCTCCCGAGACCAACATCGACCAGACCAAACCGGTTGCCATCGTCGGCTACAACATCTATCGCTCGACCTCCGCGACACAACCTGCAAAGTTGCTCAACAAGACTCCGTGGCAGGGCACGAGCTACGCTGATGAGTTTTTTGAGTTTGACAAGGGTTACTGGTACTTTGTGCGGGCCGTCTCGGCAGGTGTTGGCAGTGAGCCTGTCGAGAGTGCGGAGTCGAATGTAGTGGAGTTCAAGGCAAAGGATGTCTTCCCGCCCTCGGCTCCCTCCGCCGTTACCATCGCGGCCGCACCGGGGACGATCTCAATATTCTGGGCGATCAATCCCGAGAAGGACGTCGTCGGCTACAGGATCTGTCGTTCAACGGACAAGGATCTGCCGCGCGATCAGTGGACGCCGCTCACGGCGGATCTGCTAAAGGCAAACACCTATCAGGACGCAAAGGTCGAAAGCGGAAAGACATACTTCTATTATCTAACTGCCACGGACGTCGCCGGCAACGTGAGCCCGCCGTCGGAGATCGTGAGCGAGATGGCGCCTTAAACGTAAGGGTCACGCCTCTAGGCGTTTGCAGCATTCAATTTTTCAACGCCGGCACTCCTGCCGACGCCCTAAAGGATCACTCTTACTTAGTTTCGAAGGGTAGTGTCGCGTACCGTTTCATCCGTCGCATTCTGATGTAATGATGATACAGAGGAGATAATGAAATGGCTGATCAACAAAACAACGGGCAAGATGCTATAAAAGACCCAAAGGAATGGAAAAGCGGTGACGATCCCGCGACACCATCGCAGCTCTCGTACGTCGAGACGCTCGCGACGCAGGCCGGCGAAGAGCCGCCTGAGGAGGACCTCACAAAGGCGCAAGCTTCGGTTCAAATCGACCGCCTACGTGAGGAAGCCGGCGTTGAGGACTAGCGATAAATCAACCTCTGTGACCTCTGCGTCAGCTCGGCGGCCTCTGCGTTGATAAGTTCGTTCTACGCAGAGGCCGCAGAGACAACGCGGAGTCCGCAGAGAATGACGTTATTTTATGAAACTGGACATCGGGCCTGAGCTTCCATCAAAGATCGTGTGCGTCGGCCGCAGCTACGCCGACCATGCGGCGGAGTTGGGGAATGACGTGCCAAAGGAGCCGCTGCTCTTTTTGAAGGCTCCGTCGGCCATCATCTTTAACGGCGACGAGATCGTCATTCCGGAATATTCGCTGCAGGTCGAGCATGAGGGTGAGCTTGCCGTCGTGATCGGCGACGTCTGCAAGGATCTGCCGGATGACGCTGACGTGAGCGAGTACATCCGCGGCTACACGTGCCTCAACGACGTGACCGCTCGCGATCTGCAAAAGAGCGACGTGCAATTCACACGCGCAAAGTCATTCGACACGTTCTGCCCGATAGGGCCGCACATAGAAACGGAGCTTGACGTGACGGACCTTCGCGTCAGGACACGGGTGAACGGAGAGATACGGCAGGACGGGAGAACCTCGCAAATGGTCTTTCCCGTTGAAATGCTGGTAAGATACATTTCTCGAATGATGACCTTGCTGCCCGGCGACGTGATCGCCACCGGCACGCCTGCCGGAGTTTCTAAGATGAACCCAGGAGATGTGTGCGAGGTTGAGATCGAGGGAATCGGAATTCTCCGAAATTCAATAACTAAAGGCCCCTGAGCACGTAGAGAGGAAAGAGCATGAAATTCTTTATCGACACCGCGAATCTGGACGAGATCAGAGAGGCCAACGAGCTTGGTCTGATCGACGGCGTGACCACGAACCCGACCCTTGTCGCAAGGGAGGGGAACGTTGATTTTAAGGAGCACCTCAAAAAGATCTGTGACATCGTCAAGGGCGATATCTCCGCGGAGGTGACAGCGATCGATACCGAGGGTATGCTCCGCGAGGGCCGCGAGCTTGCCAAGGTTGCGGGCAACGTCGTGATCAAGGTCCCGCTCATACCGGATGGTCTCAAGGCTTGTCGTATCTTTCGTGCAGAGGGTACAAAGGTGAATGTCACGCTGTGCTTCTCGGCCGCACAGGCCCTGCTGGCTGCGAAAGCCGGTGCGTCATACATCTCGCCTTTCATCGGCCGCGTAGACGACGTTGCCTGGGATGGAATGCAGCTCATTCGAGATATCCTGCAGATCTACGAGAATTACGGATTCCAGACGGAGGTTTTGGCGGCATCAATTCGCCACCCGATGCATATCGTCGACTGTGCCCTCGCTGGATGCGATGTCGCTACCATCCCTTTCAAGGTCATCACGCAACTAGTCAAGCATCCACTGACAGACAAGGGTCTTGACGCATTTTTGGCGGATTGGAAAAAGCGCGAGGGAGCCGCTTAACTTTGGCAGCAGATGATAAAAAAAGGCCGCATAAAGCGGCCTTTTTTCATTCTGCAGACTCTGACAAGAGCTTTTTGAGTTGGCTGTGCAGACCGGCGGAGTCGGGGCTGCGCTGCAGGGCGAATTGATATTTTGCTTTAAAGTAATCGTCCGTCTCGGACATTTCGGCCAGCTCCTTGACCTTTTGTAGGCTGGCGTCGACCAGCTCGTCGTTGACGCCCTCCTTCGAGGCGAACATCTCATCGATCTCCACGATCAGGATCGAGAATTTTCGCAGCCAGGCAAAATCCTCATCTTCCATCAATAGCGTGACGAATTGTGCCGGCGTGACGTGACCATTAAGCCCCTCGTACATTTCCCGCTCTATGTCGATCATCGACTTATGCAGTTTTAGCAGGATATTGCGTGCATTTTTGAGCTTTTCCGGCTTGTCCATAAGTTAATGTTAGCCCGCTCCGCAAATTTAGCAAGGGGGCTAAGGTTAACTAGTTAGCCGGCTAACCAGTTAACCTTAGCTGGCTAATCAGTTATCATAAGGGGGCTAAGTGCTTATTCTTAGCCGCGTCATCACCTCTTTTAAGATGGCTACCGAAGTAAAGTTTGAGGACACCGTCACCTATCGTCTCGCACGGGTGACCACCGCTTATCGCAATGCTCTCGAGCGGCACCTTGCTCGTGTTGACCTGCATGGCGGCCAGGTGTTTGTGCTGATCGAGCTGTGGAAGCAGGACGGCCTACGACAAGTTGATATTGCGACCCAACTAAACCTCTCCGCACCGACCATCAACAAAATCCTCAAAGGGCTGGCCGAGATCAACCTCATCACGAGAGCGCGCGAACAGGATGACGCCCGTTCATCTCGCATATTTCTAACTGATAAGGGTAAAAAGATCCGGTCTCACGTAGCCGCGCAATGGCTGGAGCTGGAGAGCGACTACCTATCAAAGCTGACCGACACCGAGAGGCTGATACTTCCCGACCTGCTTGGCAAACTGCAATCCGCCTATACCGGCCGTACCGATGAGGACGAATGACCGGCGATGTCATAACCGTAAACGCCCGTAAGTACGACGGCCGAATTCGTCGTTCCTGGGTTGGAGCTCTCGTTAGTGAAAATGAAAGCCTGATCACGCTGCTCGCACACTTTAGCGAGACGCATGTTCACGACGATCTCGGGACGAT
>JBJMGO010000268.1:0-7111 GCA_045807825.1 Pyrinomonadaceae bacterium
ATCGCCGCCGATCAAACAAAAGACGCCGACAAGCAGAAGCTCTCCGAGATCCTCAGCCGGCCAGAG
This sequence comes from Pyrinomonadaceae bacterium, assembly GCA_045807825.1. GTDB lineage: Bacteria > Acidobacteriota > Blastocatellia > Pyrinomonadales > Pyrinomonadaceae > OLB17. Next base: position 67 of record JBJMGO010000268.1, read on the forward strand.
TACCAGCCGCCAAAGGTGCAGGACGAGAGCGTCTTTCATCGATGGTGGCGTGAATTTTGGGACTGGTTGGCGAATCTTTTCCCAAAGGCGGATCTCAAGCCGTCGAATTCGGCCGACCTCGGCGCCTTACGCCTTGTGCTTCAGATACTGGTCTTCGCCGTTGTCGCGGGTCTGATCGGATTCATAGTCTGGCGTTTCCTCCCGTATTTCAGTGCGAGGTTCACGCAAAAGGAAAGTAAAGGTCGCGGCGACCGCGTCATCCTCGGCGAGATGATAGATTCGAACGAATCTTCTTCCGACATCTTTGCAGAGGCTGAGCGGCTGGCGCGTGAGGGCGACATTCGGGGTGCGATCCGTAAGGGTTACATCGCCGTCCTTTGTGAGCTTGGCGACCGCAGGCTCGTTCGTCTCGCACGCTCTAAGACGAACCGCGATTACCTACGCGACGTCAGAAAAACGCCGCAAGTTTTCGACGGGCTGCGAGGTCTCACTGACAATTTTGAACGAAACTGGTACGGCATCCGCACCGCCGCACCCGAGGATTGGGAGGCGTTTAGGGACGGTTACGACCAGACGCTGCGGGAGGCTCGCACATCGTGAAACAGCGCCTCGCGATGCTCCTGATTTTCGCGCTTGTTGTTGCGGCGCTTATCGCCCTCAACGCGGCCTCTTATCAGCAAAAGCCGACGACTCCTGACAATGAAGGGGAGCCTAACCGCTCAAGCTTCAATTCCGGTTCGACGGGCACCGCGGCCTGGTATTCACTGCTCGCGGAGACGGGCCGCAAAGTGACACGCTGGCAGGAAGCGCCTGCTTCACTGCTAACCGCAAAAACCGCGCCGGCCGTCTTTGTCGTTGTCGGCGCCGTACGGCGCGAGTTCACAGACAAAGAGGCTGAGACCCTCCTTACCTGGGTGGATCGCGGCGGCAGGCTTGTGCTGATCGACCGTGACCCACCGGAGCAGCTGGCTGTGACGACCGCCAACTGGAAGGTCGAGATCAAGTCGGCTCCTGATCTCGCGATCTACTCGACAGATCCCACGAACCGGGAGCAGATGACAAAAGATGTCGCCGCAGTACATCCGTCGCAGCCGAGTGTCTTCACGCAAGGCGTGAATGCCGTGCAATTCTCACGCTTTGCGCAGAGGATCGATCTCTCCCGATTCTCAGGCGACACCGGCAAAGGTTTCGGAACGAAAATGGTCAACGGTGGTGCGTCGCCTGACGTTGACGAAACGCTGCCGCCGCCAAGGGCCATCCATACGCAGGCTCAGTCCGTAGACAGTACAGGTCCGGTCGTTCACGTTTCGCAGAATGGCAAGAACTACGTTGCTGAGGTTCCTTTCGGCAGCGGCCGGATCATATTTGTCTCGGACCCGTACATTGTTTCGAATGCAGGTATTGCTCTGGCTGACAATGCAGTGCTCGCGACAGATCTCGTCTCCACACGCGACGGCACGATAGCGTTTGACGAGTTTCACCAAGGCTACAGTAAGGACAGCAACAGGTTTTTGCAGTTCTTTGCGGGCACGCCGGTGGTCGCCATATTTCTGCAGGGTCTCGTGCTGGTGGGGCTCGTCTTTTACTCCCGCAGCCGCCGGTTTGCACGCGCCCTGCCGGCAACCGAGCCTGACCGCCTCTCGAAGCTCGAATATGTCAGCGCGATGGCCGAGCTTCAACAGCGGACACGTGCTTGGGACCTCGCCATCGAGAATATCTACACTGACTTTCGCCGCCGTTCAGCACGGCTGTTTGGTCTCGACGTAAAGGATGCAACGAGTGACGAGCTTGCCAAACGCATCGGCGAACGGATAGATGTAGATCCCGCAGCCGTACGTGAGACCCTCTATAAATGTGAGGAGATCATTCTCGGCGAGCGGACGACCAAAAAAGAAATCGTTCAGCTCGCTGACAGCATTCGTGAGATCGAGCAAAGACTTAACCTGCGCCGCGGGAGAGCGACGAAGTAGATGCCCACATCCGCTCTCATCGTACTCATCGCGGTCTTTTTTTTGACCAGCGTCATCGGTGTGGTCACGGGCAGCAACTCGCTGATCGCAGTGCCGGTGATGTTTCAGGTGGGAATAGAGCCGCGAGCGGCGGTTGCGACAAATATGTTCGCGCTCGTCTTTATGTCGGTCGGCGGAGCTATCCCGTTCATCCGCCAGCGACGAGTCAATTACGGCAAGATCTGGCCGCTCGTCGGCCTCACCGTTATAAGTTCCGCCATCGGAGCCGCGCTCGTCGGACTGATAAGCGGAGCGGGGATAAAGTTGATCGTCACGATCGGCATGATCACCATCGCGGTCTTTACCCTGCTCAGACGCAAAGCAGGGGTCGAGCCTGGCGAGCACCACTCCTGGATGACGCCTTTGACGTATGCGCTCGTATTCGCTCTTGGAATATATGGCGGCCTATTCAGCGGCGGTTATGTAACCGTCTTGACCGTCGTCTGCGTTGCCATAGCGGGCATGACCTACAGCGAGGCTGTAGCGTCGACCAAGGTCATCAATGTGTTCTCCTCGGGCGTTGCCACCCTAGTCTTTATGTGGCAAGGTTTAGTGGATTATCGGCTAGGGGTGATCCTGGGAGTAACGATGTTCGTTGGGGCATATGTCGGTGCTCATTACGCAACGAAATTCAGTGACATTTGGCTCCGGCGGGTCTTTCTCACGACTATCCTGCTGCTTGCATTGAAGACCGTTTACGATCTTATTTAAGAAATGAAACCACATGTGAACTCAGATGAACTCAGATATATCTGTGTGTATCTGTGTTCATCCGTGGTTCCAAAATTCTGATGCTCATATATACACCCGCAACGACGGCGCATATTTTGAATGAACTTCGAAAGACCATCGTCGGTCAGGACGATGTCATCGAGCAGATCCTGGTGACGCTCTATGCCGAGGGGCACGCGCTGGTCGAGGGCGTTCCTGGTACGGCAAAGACGCTGGCAGTAAAGACGATCGCTCACATCGTAGGTGCGGGTTTTTCGCGGATCCAATTCACACCGGACCTGATGCCCTCAGACATTACGGGAACGAATGTCTTTAACATGCAGACGTCGGAGTTTTCGCTGCGTCAGGGGCCGATCTTCACGGACATTCTGCTCGCTGACGAGATAAACCGCACGCCGCCTAAAACCCAGGCCGCACTGCTCGAGGCCATGGAGGAGCGTCAGGCAACGATCGACGGCGAGCGTTACCCGCTGCCGTCGTTGTTCACCGTCCTCGCGACGGAGAATCCCATCGAGTACGAAGGCACTTACCCGCTCCCCGAGGCACAGCTCGACCGATTTTTGATGAAGATCCTGATCGGTTATCCAGATGAGGAAGAGGAAGGCGAGATCGTCGCGCGTTGGGACGCCGGATTCAACTCGCGTCACTTGCAGGACGTCCATATCAACCAGCTTACCGACCGCGAAGCGATCCAAAAGTGCCGCCAAGAGGTCCGCGAGATGCGGATGGAGCACGGCGTGCAAAAGTACATCGTCGACATCGTCCGCCGCACGCGTGAGCATCCGACGCTCCTCTATGGAGCAAGCCCGCGAGCGTCGGTAGCGCTGCTGCTCTGTTCAAAGGCTCTCGCGGCGATCCGCGGCCGCGAATTCCCCACTCCGGATGACATCCGCGACGTCGCGGCTCCCGTTCTACGTCACCGCCTCACCTTACGCGCCGAGGCCGAGCTCGATGGGGCGACGACCGATGCCGTCATTAGCGACATTGTGAAGACGGTCGAAGTTCCTCGTTAAACTAGAGCCAATAGCTGAGAGCTTATAGCTGACAGCTCTTCTTTGCTGCTAAATTATTCCGGTTGATCACCGCCGGGCTTTGTCGGCGATTTGGTTGGTTTGGCGGATGTGTTCGCCGGCTGCTTCGATGAGTTGGCCGCGGGTGAACCCTGAGGTTTTGGTGTCGCCTTTGGAGCGGCAGTATTCGAGTTACCGGTGCCACGCGGAGGCGAGAGAACGTGAGCGTTGGGATCGTTTGCTGCAGGACACCGTACCGGTGCGCCCGTGTTGAAGTCACTGCATTCACCCGTCAACACATTTTTGCGAATGATCGTCGCCCCGTTTGGGTCGCCGGTAAAGGGGCTATTGGGATTCGGATCACCGCTCACGCGTCCACTGGGTGGAACGTACGCCGGGGCCCCGGGAGGCGGTTGTCCGCCATTCGCCCACGGATTGTATGTATCACCGGCTGTCGGAGCTGTGCTTCCGGCCAGTGGTCCCGACGTGTACGGGGCGGCACCCAAAGGATTCGCCGCGTTAGCACTTTGCGCGGCAGCGATCTCCTCGGGCGTCATGTCGGCCGGCATCTTCATGAGAGCCTCTTCCTGCGCTCCGGTTGCCGGACCGATCGGCTGGACTGGGAGACTGCCTTCGTCGGGCTTGAGCTGTCCCATGATGTCGGTTTGTTTAGTGCGGGTCGCGTAGATCAGCAGGCCGCCGAGCAGGAGAACGCCTGCGGCGACAAGGGCGACCGTTCGCCACGTGGGCGGCGTGAGACCGCCGGCGGTCGCGGCTTCGGCTTTCGGAACTCCGATACGCGTGCCCAAAAGCTCAATGTCCTCAGCAAATTCCCTCATCGTTTGATAACGACGCGCGGGGTCTAGGGCCATCGCGGACAGAATGATGGGCTCGATGTCCGGAGTCAGGTCCTTTCGAAAAGCGGTCAGCGGCGGCGGAGGCTCGTTCTCCTGTTTGGCTTTGATCTCGGCTGACGAAGCGCCCTCATACGGCAGCACTCCGCCTAGCAACTCAAAAAGTATTACCCCGAGGCTGTACACGTCCGAACGCTCGTCCGCGGCAGGAAACTTCCCCAACTGCTCGGGTGCGAGGTATCGCGCATCCGAGTCGCGACCGACGTTGAGCTTGTCCACGCCAAAGCCATAGACCTTTACGCTGTTGTCATCGACAAAGATACTGTTCGGCGACAGATTGCCGTGAATAACGCCTTTCTCATGCGCAGCGGTGATCGCGGCCGCGATCTCCTTGGCGACCTCGATCGCACGTCTCTCTTCCATCGTCGGGCCCGATCCGAGATCCGAGAGAGTTTTGCCGTCCGTGCTCTCAAAAACCGCGTAGCTGATGCCCTTGCTGTCGGTGCCAAAGTCGTTGAGCTGAAGCACATTTGGATGCGAGACGGTCGAGGCCGTACGAGCCTCGTCAATGAATCGCTTTTGCCACCGCTGATCGATCGCGAGCGCCTGCGGCAGGACCTTTAGGGTCACAGGACGGTCCATGATCTCGTGTCGCCCGTGATAAAGATCGCCCGCCTCACCCTCACGGATGAGCTCGCCGACGCGGTACTTGTCCGCTATCAATTTCCCAGAAAGTGGATCGCTCATTACTAATTAGAACGCCGCAAGACGTTCTAAGTTGCAGCTAAAGCATAACAAAAACAGGACGTATAGGACCCATCGATCCCATACGTCCCATTGACCAAGATCTCGTCCGTTACCGAAGAACGACGAAAACGATAAGCAATGCAAACAGCACCAGCGACTCGATCAGCGCGAGGGCGATGATCATCATCGTCTGGACCGTACCGGCTGCACCGGGGTTGCGGGCAGCACCCTCGGCGGCACGCGAGCCGACGAGGCCCTGTCCGATACCGGCAAGACCCGCTGCGATACCAAATCCAATACCAGCACCGAGAGCCTTGTTACCAGCGACGTACGACTCGTTGTAGCCGCCGCCGGCCGCACCCTGCGCCATCGCACTAACGACCGTGAGAGCCATCGCAAGCGCCGCAAAGAAAATATGTTTCACCTTCATGATTTGTTATCTCCTATTTCTATTTAAGAAAACATTCGACTCTTGGCCGACAGCACTCGCGGGTATGATTTCGCCTCACTTCCGGTATTCCGCGGTTTTATACTCCCCAAGAGTCCGCGTCGCCTGACGTGCGGGCATGCGCTATGTGCGATCACCATCTGAGCCCATTGCCGAATGTACTTTTTTCAATATCACGAGCCGAGGCCCGTGCTCTGAACCTTTTACGCCGTAGCAGCCTCCGCCGCGGCGGCCGCACGTCCCGTCTCGCCCGCGTGGCCGTTCTCGTCATGCGGCGCGTGCGTGACCTCGCCGATGTAGATCATCGACAGCAGCGTGAAGACCAGCGTCTGCACCAGCGCCACAAAAACTCCCAATCCCGTCAGAACGAGCGGCACGCCGATCTGCGTGAATGGAGGCGCGAGATTCGTGATCTGCTGAAACACCTGCTCGTCCGAGAACATATTCGCGAACAGTCGCACGCCCAATGTGAAAGGCCGGATCGAATTTGAGATCAGCTCGATGACAAAGATCAACGGCGTGATGATGATCGCCATCAAAAGCGGCAGACGCGGTCCCGCAAAATGGCCGATGTGCTTGAGCAGCCCGTTCTCGCTGATGCCGACGTAGTTGTAATAGACAAACGATGAAATCCCGAGCGCAAATGTCACATTCACCGAGGCCGTCGGCGCCGCAAAGAGCGGAAACTGCCCCATCAGGTTCGACATCAGGATCAGCACCGCAAATGTGGCGACGACAGGAAAGTGCTTCGCACCGTGATCCCCGATGATCGACCCGATCATCTCTTTGATCGTCAGGTAACCGGCCTCGAGCGTGAGTTGCCCCTGCGACGGATCGTCCGAGCTGAGCTTCCCTTTCAATAAGCTGATGACGAAAACACTCAGCAAACACGCGATCACGAACATGATCGTGTACCAGGGAATGGCGTTCTCCGGCGTGTAGGGTCCAAATACGTTCGCCGCCGTCGTGCCAAAGTGCGAAAAAACGTACTTATTCCACAACGGTTCGGTGTAATTCACCTCAAAGCGAAACATCGCCTCGCCAAAGTAGTGATTTATGAACTGGACTATGAGGGGCGGTTGTTCGGCCCCTTCTGCAAATAAAAACATGCTCTTATCGAGAAGCTATAAAAATACTCTTCAATCCCTGCAAAACGACCGCGATCGCGAATGACGCGAGTCCGGCAATGACCGCCGCGACCGGCAGAATGTCGTAATACCACACGCCAAAGACGATCACCGCGAT
>JBJMGO010000269.1:0-9097 GCA_045807825.1 Pyrinomonadaceae bacterium
AAGATCGACCCGGCGGAGCTCAACGAGGTCGTTCAAAACAAAAACGCCCGCGGCTACATTCTGCCGCACGGCGCCAAGTTCCATATAAAAAACGTAGCTATTTGAGACTAAAGCTTCGTGCGATCACGTCCGTCTCGGCCTGTAGCGACCGCATCGAGTCCTTCGCTCCCGTAAATCTCAGGACGTAAACCGTGGTCGGAGCCGCCTTGAGGAAATAGTACCTCCCCGCCATCGGATGGCTCGCAGCTACGTACTCAAAATTGAACACGGTTCCCGGCAGCTTTCCCGTAAACACCTCATCCTTATTCGTGACGTAGCCGGGACGGAACTGCACGCTCTGTGCCTCGTTCTGGATCACGTCGGACATCACACTGTCCTTGGCGATGGTCAGCTTACGTATCGTGAAGTATCCGTCGCGCCTATCCCCATAAACATACTCGACGGTGGGATTGGTCGGCGTTGGCCTCACGACCATCGTCCACTTCACCTCAGGCACCGTGAACGTATATCCCACAGCAGGGTCGCTGAATACCGTTCCCTGAGCCGCTACACCACCCACGCAAAGCGCAAAAAAAGCCGAGGCGAGTACGAAATGGAACTTATCTTTCTTCATTAGACGTTCGGGCGGAAGTTCAGGAGCATTTTAACCGAAATTTACCTTATATCGATAATTTTTAGATGAAAGGTAAAGATCGGTTGTTGTCTGGGTGGGCGGCACGAGCAGGATGAACATTTTTCGCCAAAGCGCCCGACGTGTCGCGTCTAACTGACAGCAGCTACGATAGCGACATCTCAATCAGGTGGTGCAAGCAATGAAAAAGTCATTTTCCTTAATCAATAAGATAGCGGCCGCGGCGACAGTTTGGGCGATGCTCGCACCTGCCGCGGTGCTCCGGGCAGAGACGAACTACGGCTCTACGAAGCCGCTTACAGAGGACCAAAAGATCCTCCACGTGCTCAACCGTCTCGGTTTTGGAGCACGCCCCGGTGACGTCGAGCGCGTAAAGGCGATGGGCCTGCAAAAGTACATTGACCAGCAGCTCGATCCCTCAAAGATCGATGATTCGGCGACGGAGGCAAAGGTCAAGAACCTGGATGTCTTTAACTTATCGACATCGGAAATATTCGCCAAGTACCCGAATCCTGGTGCATTGCTTCGACAGTTAGAGGGCGTTCGCCCCGGTCAGCAGGCGAAGGCGCAGCAAAACGGTGCACAACAGCAGAAAGTGGCCGATCAGCAGATGATGCCGGTGACACCGGGGCAGCCTGCGCAGAATCAGGATGCCACGCCCGACCAGCAAAAGGAGCGCCAGCAGATGTTGCGCCAGCTCTACGCGAAGTACGACCTCAAGCCGGCTGGCCAGATACTCCCGCAGATCGTTGCAAATCGTGTGATCCGTGACGTGTATTCCGAGCGGCAGCTGCAGGAGGTGATGGTCGACTTCTGGCAAAACCACTTTAACGTCTTCTCTGGTAAGAATGCCGTTCGCTGGTACATCCCCAGCTACGAGCGTGACGTGATCAGGCCGAACGCTCTGGGCAATTTTAAGGACCTCCTGCTCGGCACCGCAAAGAGCCCGGCGATGTTGTTCTACTTGGACAACTTCCAAAACGTCTCACCCAATGCCCCGCAGCCGGGCCAAAACCGCGGAAACAATCAGCTTCAGGCATACATCCGCAATGGCGGTCAGCTCACGCCGGAGATGCGGGATCGTATTCGTCAACAGACGGGTGCGACCGACGCGCAGATCGATCAGCGGATCGCGCAGATGAAGAATGGGCAGCAGGCCCAGCCAAAGAAACAGCAGCGAGGCATCAACGAGAACTATGCTCGCGAGCTAATGGAGCTCCACACGCTCGGCGTCGATAACGGCTATACACAAAAGGACATCATCGAGGTGGCGAAGTGCTTTACCGGCTGGACGATCGCAGATCCGACCGGATATCGCCGTGTCGCGGCTCTCGATATCGAGGGCAAGGACAATCGTCAGCTCACTCGGCTCCAGCGGCTGCCGGGCGTGCCGGATGATCTGGACAGCGGTGAGTTTTACTTCAACACCCAATGGCACGAGAGCGGTCCGAAAATGGTCATGGGTCAAAAGATCGATGCCGGCGGAATGAAGGACGGTTTGGCCGTCATCGACATGCTCGTCGACAGCCCTTACACGGCGAAGTTCATCGCCAAAAAGCTCTCGGTCAAGTTTGTCAGCGACACACCGTCGGACGCACTTGTGCAGCGTGTCGCGGACGCGTTCCACAGCTCGCATGGCGATATCAAGACGACCTTGAGAGCATTGTTCAGCTCGCCAGAGTTCTTTGCTCCCGAGAATTACCGGGCGAAGATCAAGACACCGTACGAACTCGCGATCACTTCGATCCGGGCACTTGGCGGCGACACGACGGGGAATCCAGCGTTCCTGGCGATGCTCAATAAATTGGGTGAGGTCCCGTACGGCTGGCAGGCTCCCACGGGCTATCCGGATAAGGCCGAGGACTGGGTGAATACCGGTGCATTGCTCGAGCGTCTCAACTACGCGATTGCTGTTGCAAGCAACCGGATCCCCGGAACGCACGTAGACCTAAAGTCATTTGCCTCAGCAGACCGCTCGCAGGTCCTCGACCGGGCTATCGCCGAGATACTTCACGGAGAGATCTCGCCCACGACAAAGGCAACACTGCTCAAGCAGCTTCAGCAGCCGCTGCCCGAGGTAAAAGCGGGAAGTGATATGAACGACAGCGAAACGATGGCCGGTGTTCCTCGTCCAGGAGGGCAGCAAGGTGCTCGGGGTGGCCAGCAGGCACGACTGCTTGCACCGTCCGGTGACCCTGAGGTCTTTAAAGTCGTAAGTTTGGTGTTAGGGACGCCAGAATTTCAGCGGCAATAGTCTGCTGAATTTTCCAGGGGCTAAAAAGAGCCGGTGACACAAGCGGTCGCCGGCTCTTATTATTTTTCTCTTGAGTTAAGCGGGAGAAGCTTGTTCCTTGCTGCCGCCAAGAAGTAGATACGAGTACATGGCGATTCCCGTCCCGACTCCCGTGGCGATCTTTATCCATGCCGGAAGTGCCGACGGCGATAAAAACCCCTCGATCGTTCCCGCCACCACCAGAAAGCACGCACAACCGATCACGATCCGAGCGGCCTCCATTCCTTTTTTCTTGAGAGCCTGAGCCCGAGTCAGATCGCCGGGATCGATGATCGCGTAGCCGATCATCATCCCTGCTCCGCCGCAAAAGAAGATGCACGACAGCTCGATCACCCCGTGGCCTATCACAAAGCTCGCGAGGTCGTTACCAAATGGCGGATTCAGCTTGTAGCAAGCAGCAAAAATGCTGCCGAGCCGCGCACCCTCAAATGCAAGATCGTAAAAAGCCCCGACGCCGAGCAGAGCGCCCATCGCAAAAGCCTTGATCGTAACGAGAATGTTATTCGACATGATAAAGCTCGCCCCGATCTGATTCCCGTCACGGTTGAGTGACTCCCACCAATGGTTGTTTGCCTGGATCTCGGTCGTGATGCCCGACAGCGCCACAAAATGCGTGAAATCGATATTGATCCATGTCGCAACAAATCCGAAGACGCCGAACCCTGCGAATATAGTGAAGGCTAAAGCCATGTATCGCCAGTTCGCACGAAAGGTCATCGGCAACTCCTCGGCAAAAAAATGGCCGATGAGTCCAACGCCCTGACTCTCAGCTCGGTAAATGCGTCCGTGCGCGCGAATGACGAGGCTATTCAAATAATTTATCAGCTTCGGATCACGCGTCTCCGCCCGTGCGATCGCGAGGTCCGCCGCCGCTCGCCGATAGAGCTCCCCAAACTCACGGACCTCCATTCGCGATAGTCCGCGAAATCCCGTGAGCTTCATCATCTCGAGAAGGTCCTCGAGACGCTGCCAATTGTCCTTGTGCGTGTCGAGAAAACGATTCACCAGCATATTTTCTACACAAAGGCACCAAGAGCACAAAGCGTTGGTAATTACTTCTTTGTGTCCTTCGTGCCTTTGTGGTGAGCCTCGCTGTTAAACTGTACATTCGCCATGTCTGAGGACGCCCGCAAATATCACGAGGAAGACGCAATAGGCAAGACCTATGACTTTCACATCGCGCGCCGGCTCTTTAGATATCTGAAGCCTTACTGGGGCCTCGCCGTAATCGCTCTCGTCCTCACACTTGTCACCAACATTCTGATCTCGACACAGCCCTACTTTACAAAGATGGCGGTCGACGACTACATCACACCAAAAAAGGTTGACGGTATTTGGCTATTTGCTCTGGCTTTCTTTGCGGTCTTTTTGCTGCGATTCGTCTTCTCCTACGCTCAGGAGATCTTGCTGAATAATGTCGGTCAACGGGTGATGTTCGACCTGCGGACTGAGATCTATACAAAACTCCAACGGCAAGAGGTCGCCTACTACGACGCATACCCTGTCGGCCGGACGATGACTCGGCTGACTGCCGACGTGGACGCGCTGAATGAGCTATTCACCTCGGGCGTGATCGATGTCCTTGGAGACCTTGTGATCATTCTCGCGATCATAGGGATAATGTTTTGGCTTGACTGGAAACTTGCCCTCGTCTCGCTGATCACGGTCCCGCTCCTATTTACAGCCACGAACTGGTTTCGCAAGCACGCACGCGTCGGCTTTGATAAGGTTCGAACTCGAAATGCAAAGCTCAACGCATTCCTCCAGGAGTACATCTCTGGCGCACAGACGGTGCAGCTCTTTAATGCAGAGGACAAGGCAAAGCAGCGATTTGAGGAGATCAACGACGATTACCGCAACGCGAATATCGAAACGATCTTTTACTACGCAGTCTTTTACCCGCTCGTGGATTTTATCGGGGCGATTGGAATTGCGGTCGTCATTTTCGCGTTTGGTGCAGAGTATCTGAAGGGCTTCAACACGGCAGCGTCGGCGGTAACGATCGGCATTCTCGCCTCATTCATTCAGTACTCGCTTCAGCTATTTCAGCCGATTCGCGACCTCTCTGACAAGTTCAACGTGCTGCAGGCCGCGATCGTCGCGTCGCATCGCATCTTTATCCTGCTCGACCGCGACATCGAGATCACTTCGCCTGCCGAACCAAAGAAGACCGGCAAGGCTGAAGGCCGAATCGAATTCCAGAACGTCTGGTTCGCGTACAAGGACGAGGAATGGGTGCTCAAGGACGTCACCTTCAGCGTTAATCTTGGCGAAAGCGTCGCTCTCGTCGGTCACACCGGCTCGGGCAAGACCACGATCACGAACCTCATCATGCGGTTCTACGATGTGCAGAAAGGCCGCATTCTCGTCGATGGTGTCGATGTCCGCGAATGGGACCTGCACGCACTGAGATCGAATTTTGCCGTAGTACTGCAGGACGTCTTTCTATTCAGCGGGACGATCGAGAACAACATCCGTCTCGGAAATAAGGAGATCACTGATGATCGGATCCGTTGGGCCGCGCGTGAGGTGCATGCGGACGAATTCATCCGCCGCATCGACGAGGGCTACTCATCCCTTGTGAAAGAACGCGGTGCTGGGCTGTCTGTAGGGCAAAAGCAGTTGATCTCCTTCGCGCGCGCGCTCGCCTTCGATCCAACTATCCTCATTCTTGATGAAGCGACCAGCTCCATCGACACCGAGACTGAGCAACTCATCCAGCAAGCGGTCCAGCGCGTGATGGAGGGTCGCACTTCCCTAGTGGTTGCGCATCGTCTCTCGACGATCCAGAAATGCGACCGCATTATCGTGATGCATCACGGGGAGCTACGCGAGATGGGAACGCACAACGAGCTACTCACGCTGCGGGGACTGTATTGGCGGCTTTACCAGCTTCAGTATTCTGACGAGAAGCTGCACGTTTCTATGGATGCTCTCTCGCCGGCGCGCCCCGCGGAGCACGCCTGAGGTGCAACCGAAACCACTTGCGGCGGCGAAAACATAGCTTCGACAAAGCGGCCTTAGAGTATAATTATCGAATACGTGGCACCAGAAATGTTGGATAACGGCAACGCACCCGACCCTGCAGCAGACTGTCCCTGGACAAGCGGCGAGATATCGGTCGAGCGCGTAGCCACGGCTGATCTGCCGACAGAGTACGGTGAATTCAAGATCGCCGGCTACCGCTCAAAGACCAGTGACGAGGAGTTTGTCGTCGTCTATAAAGGTCCGCTCGAGGCGGAGGTGCCAACACTCGTTCGCATCCATTCGCAGTGCATGACGGGCGACGTATTCGCCTCGATCAAATGCGATTGCGGACCTCAGCTTCACAAGGCGATGCAGATGATCGAGGACGAGGGCCGCGGCGCGATCGTCTATCAGCAGCAGGAGGGCCGCGGCATCGGTATCATCAACAAGATCCGGGCCTACGCTCTCCAAGACCAAGGAGCCGACACGATCGAGGCGAATGAGCAGCTTGGATTTGAGGTCGACTCCCGCGAATACCAGCAATGCGCTGAGGTCCTATTCGATCTCGGCCTCTGTAAAGTAAAGGTCATCTCAAACAATCCCGACAAGCTCGCCGCCCTGACCCGCGCCGGCCTCCGCATTGTAGAACGTATCCCCATAGACGTCCCCTCCGAACCGCCGGCGGCTCACTACTTGCGTACAAAAAAGGAAAAGCTGGGACATCTTATTTCAAGTTAGAGAGGTAAAAAATGAGGCAGCAAATTCCCATGTGCCTGGCAGCCGTCGCACTTGCGATCGCGCTGCCTTTTTTGTGCTCAAGCTCCGCGATGGCGCAAAACTTTAATCGTATCGAGGGCACCGTAGTAAACGAGTCCAACCAGCCCGTCTCCGATCTGTACATAGAGCTTGCCGACGAGGCGAATGGCGACCTCGGCCGCACACGGACCACCGGCTCGGGACGCTTTAGCTTTGGTGGGCTATCGACCGGCCGGTTCGTATTAACGGTGGTAACTTCGGGAACCAATTACCTGAGCGATACGAAAGATGTAGAGATCCGAGGCACTGGTGTGCGAACATCGACAGATATCGCTTATGTTGACTTTCGACTAAAGCTTGACCCTCGCCGGATTACAGTAGGCAGTGGCGGGCCGGCTGAAGCTATATTCGTTCAGGCCGTCCCTGAGTCGGCGAAAAAACTCTACAGCAAGGGCGTACCCGATATCAAGACGGACAAGGGGCTGAAGCTCGTTGAGGACTCGATATCAGCGTATTCCGACTATTTCGATGCGCTTTCGGCCGCGGGCAGGGAGTACGTGGACCGCGGCAATTATGCAAAAGGAGCGGTGTATCTCGTACGCGCTGTCCGTGTGAACGAGCGCAGCTATACCGCCTACAGCTCGCTCGCGTATGCAGCTTACAAACTGAACAAGATCCCGGAGGCGACCGAAGCAGCCCGCCTAGCGGTAACGATTGAGCCAAAGGCGATCGGCACCCGAGTAATGCTGGGTAGGTTGCTTCGTCTAGGTAACGAGTTAAAGCTCGCGGAGGGCATCCTTTTAGATACTGTAAAGATGGCAGCAAATAATCCGCAGACACATTATGAATTGGCCTTGGTTTATAATCGGGAAAACCGCAATTCGGACGCCGCATCGGAGCTGGAGCAATATCTAAAGCTCGCTCCTAACGATCCGGACAAACGTAGCGTTGAGGACCTGATCGCAAAGCTCCGCGCTCCTGCGACATCGAAGTTCGAAAACTAACGTCTTCGCTCAGCAAGAAATTAAGGCCGCCCCATGGCGGCCTTATTTATTGTCCAGGACACAGTCTCACGAGGAGCTAGAACAACAGCCTAAACCCGAATCTGATCGACCGCGGTGCCTGAAATGCCGCGGGGTAGCCGAACAGCGAGTTCTGACGCAGCGGGTTGGCCGCGAGTGTAGTGTTGTACTCATTGACTGCACCATTTTGCAGGATGTAGTTCTGGCAAGCCGTGGCACCCGCCGGTAGCCCCGCCTCACCGCAGTGGAGAGCGTTTGAGGCGCCCGATACATTCTGGCGGTTGTTGATGTCAATCACATTGGCCTCGTTAAAGACGTTGGTGACGTTCACGTCGAACGCCATCGTGAATCTCTCATCGCGGCCGAACCTGTACCTATGGGTAAGGTTGAGGTCCGTCTGAGAGAACATAGGCGTGCGGCCGAGGTCGCCCCGCTGCGTCTTTGGAATAAAGCTGCCCTCGATGTCGATGAATGTAGTGACAGGCGTACCCGACTGGAATGTCGTGAAGTACGACAGTGTGGTCGAACTCGTGTGGCTGCCCATCCAATCAAAGGTGTAACCGCCGTACGACTTTAACACGTGAGTACGGTCGGTCGGCAGCAAGCCGAGGTCACGCTGACCGGAAAGGGTAAAGCCGTTGACGGGGTAGTCAAAGAAGCGGTTTACACCAGGGTCAGAGCGGCCTTTTTCGTCCGAGCTTGCGAGGCCCGAATAGTTACCATAGAGACGGCTCCAGGTATAGTTTACGTTGATGAACCAGTCGCCATGGAGGAACTCGCTCCTCGTCGGGCCCTTGTCAATAACAAACTCAGCGCCGTTATAGCGACGCACTGCCTTGGCCTCCGATTGCCTGATGTAGCCTACCTGGTTGCGGAGCTGGAGAGCCAGGCCTTGCCCAGGATTACCGATAACATAGCTTTCACCAAAGTCGTTGCTCAGGTTGGCCATGTCCTCAATAGCGTGGATTACGTTCTTATTTGAGTAGCGGAAGCGGAAGACGAGGTTACGATGAATCTCGTGCTCCATCCCGATCGTCATTTCACGCTGTGTAAACGGCTTCAGGTTAGGATCGATACCACCTTGAGGAAGCTCAAGAGCGGCATACTCGGCCGCCGATAGGTTAGAGGGGATTCGGTAGTCCAGCTCGCACCGGATGACCTGGCTGCTGTCAGAGCAGCCGAATTACAAGAGGCGGTTCGTCGGCTGCACGTTTCGCGGCTGTACCGGCTGGGCTACCACGATTCGAACATGACGGGGATGGAGCAGAACCATGCGTCGAATGCCTTCTGGGCCAGGCCGGTGGATGAGTTGGTGGCCAGACTCGTCGAGATCATTCGGTCGACTCGACCGCATGTCGTCGTCACCTACGATTCCTTCGGCGGCACAGGGCATCCCGATCATGTGCAGGCGCACCGCGTCACCCTGCT
>JBJMGO010000270.1:0-6329 GCA_045807825.1 Pyrinomonadaceae bacterium
AAGGCTCGTACTCGCCTTGTTGCCATCCACCGTGGCTGTTAACGAAACATCACTCGTCGCCTTCACCTCTATCTTGAGCGACGCAAGCTCGGGGACAGCTCCCTCGTGACCATCGGTGCTGGGCGTGACTGGAGCCTCATTTGCAGTGTTTGCTAACGGCTTTGTTGTGTTCGAGGCGTTAGTTGAGTTTGGAGCGCGTAAATAGCGGACAAGGTAGAGAATTCCAACAGTCATCACACCAAGAATGATCGCGGCAACGATTATGGTTGGCAAGATAGAACCGGAGCGGTCGTCGGTGAGTACCTGAGGCTTATACGCCCTTTGGTCACTCTCGGTGACGGTCTCCGAACGGGCAAGGACCGCCTGATAATCCATCAGGGCCTCTTGCTCCTCGATACCAACAGATTTTGCGTACGACTTAACGAATCCCTTATTGAAGATCCCGCCAGGTAGGATCTTATAGTCATCGTTCTCGATCGCCTCGAGATAAAGGGAGGATATGCGTGTTTGCTCGGCGACGCCGCCTAAGGTCAGACCTTTCTCTTCGCGGGCCTGCCGCAATTTTTCTCCTAGGCTTTGCGACATCGATGGGCGAGCGACCACGACGGAAAAGCCTGATGTCGTGCGTCTTTGACTTGAAATATATCGTCCCGCTCGCCACAATGTCAATTTGCTTCGCTCGCCTGTTGAGTAGCGGAATGCCCGCCATTTGGGCTTAGCAAGCGATTAGGATAATATCGGTAGAGCAATCCACTAGGAGATAGATCTTAAATGACATTAGAGGCTTTGGGAATGGTCGAAACCAAGGGTTTCGTAGGCGCTGTCGAGGCTGCCGACGCCATGGTAAAGGCTGCAAACGTTAGGCTTATCGGCAAAGAGTACATCGGTGCCGGTTTTGTGACCATCTTTGTCCGCGGTGATGTTGGTGCTGTAAAGGCGGCCACGGACGCCGGTGCCGCGGCGGCTCGTCGTGTTGGGGAGCTGATCAGCGTTCACGTCATCCCGCGTCCCCACGGCGAGGTCGAGCGCGTTCTGCCGAAAGGCGGTGCCGTAGGCTACAGCCCCGATGAGAAGGCGATCGGCGGCGGTGGTGGTCGTCAGCTAGGCTCGGGCAGCGCCGGCGACGACACGGCAAACGTCGAGAGCGGCTCAAGATCCAGAACGAAATAGCCTTATTCCGGCCCAGGTGATCTAGATGGGTGATAAGGACCTACAGGCCCAGCAGGAAGCACGCGACGCGGTAGAGGCCGCGTCGTTTGCCTTTCAGACGGTCTCGAAACTCAGTCAGGCGAAGATCGATGAGATCTGCGAGGCGATGTCTCGCATCGCGCTCGCCGAGTCCGCGCGCCTTGGGAAGCTCGCGCAAGAGGAGACAGGCTTTGGCAAGGCCGAGGACAAGCGCGAGAAAAACCGCTTTGCCGCCGAGGACGTCTGGAACCACTTCCGTAAGCTCAAAACGGTCGGGGTGGTTAAGGAAACGGACAGCATCGTCGAGATCGCGAGTCCTCGCGGGGTTGTAGCCGCGATCATCCCGTCTACAAATCCAACATCGACAGCGATCTTTAAGATCATCATCTCGATAAAGTCGCGCAACACGATCGTTCTTTCGCCTCACCCTTCGGCAGCAAAGTGCATTGCTGAAACGTCCCGCATCATGCGTGAGGAGGCTGTGAAGCTCGGCCTGCCGCACGAGGCGATCATATGCCTGACGAACTCCACGATCGAGGGTACCGAGACCCTCATGAAGCACAGGAAGACCGCGGTCATTCTGGCCACCGGAGGAACTGGCCTTGTGCGGGCGGCCTATTCATCGGGTAAGCCGGCATTTGGGGTCGGCCCAGGCAATGTACCTGTGTTTATAGAAAGGAGTGCGAATGTCGAGAAGGCAGTTTCCGATATCCTTACGAGCACATGTTTCGACAACGGTACGATCTGCGCGTCCGAGCAGTCGGTTGTCTGCGACGCACCTATAGCCAAGCAGGCACGGGAGCAGTTCAAATCGCAAGGTGGCCATTTTCTGTCCGCGGCCGAGGCTGACGCTGTCGCCAAGGTGCTGCTGACTCCACAGCGCACTCTAAACGCCGCGATAGTGGGTAAGTCGGCCCAGCATATTGCCGAACTCGCCGGAATCTCTATTCCCGAGGGCACTCGCTGTCTCATCGCCGACTGCGCGGGTGTTGGCCGCGATTACCCCTGGTCTGTGGAGAAGCTGTCGCCAACGCTGGCCTTCTTTGTCGTCGAGGGTGTCGAGCAGGGTGCGAACCGCTGCCAGGAGATCCTGCAATTTGGCGGCATGGGCCACACGGCGGGAATGCACACTCAGGACCGAGCTGCTGCGATCAGGTACGGCGAACAGATGCCGGCGGCTCGTGTGATCATCAATTCGCCGACAACGCATGGCGCTATCGGATTCTCTACGGATCTTGCTCCATCGATGACGCTTGGATGTGGTTCGTGGGGCGGGAATGTTACCTCCGACAATATCTCGCCGCACCATTTGATGGACATAAAGCGTGTGGCATTCGAAACCAAGCCGGTTAATAAGCAGTTGGCATCTGGGGCACGGCAGGAGCCAGTAAAAGCCACAAGCGAGCACACGGTGACGAAGTCGCGACCTGCTCGTGAGGAGATCGCTGCGATCGTCGACAGCTTCCTCAGCAAGAAATTGGCGGAGACCCCCACACCGCCCGCCGAGGCTCCCAAGGTCGAACCGACGCCGGCGCCGATGAATAGTGGACCTAAGGCCGTGATCCACGATGTAACTCCCGTGAACGCTGTTCAGAAGCCTGTTCCGATCAAAACTGCAGAGTTCGTAAGCGAGGACGACGTCCGCCGGGCGATCAACAGCGGCGAGAAGATCTACATTTCAAAAAAGACGATCCTCACGCCCTCTGCACGCGATCTGGGTGACGAGAAGGAGGTCTTCGCGACGATCTGATGGCCGAAACGGTTGTGGAAAAGGCGGTGTGCAGCAAGTGCGGAGCCGATGTTCGTGAGGGCACGGCGTTTTGTTTCGCCTGCGGCGGACGGGTTGCCGGCGAGGAGCCGGCAAAGGATGTTGGCACCTCGACCGATGAGATCGACGCGAAGGCTCAAGCTGCACTTGATGATCTGGCCGACAAGATGCGAGCTGATGACTCTGCGGTGGCATCAGATGAAAAGCTCGCTAAGGCTGCGCAGCAGCGAAAAAAGGCGCGCGTTACGCAGCGAAAGTCTCGTGAATTTGTTTGGGAGCCACTCAATGACACCCCTATCGGGTTCATCATCGCCGTCGCGGTACTCGCCATTGCGGCGATACTGGTGATAATGGTCACGGTGGTCTGGAAATAGGTTTATGGAAGCACTTGGAATGGTCGAATGTTTTGGCCTCGTCGCGATGATCGAGGCCGCGGACGCAATGGTCAAGGCCGCGAATGTAACGCTCGTCGGCTACGAAAAGATCGACGCCGGCTTGGTGACGGCGATCGTTCGCGGTGAGGTCGGCGCGGTCAAGGCTGCTGTCGACGCCGGTGCGGCGGCGGCGCGCAGAGTAGGCACCGTGACGGCTACTCACGTCATTCCGCGACCGCACTCCGAGGTTGATGAAGGGATCTCCGTACTCAGTACAGGCGAGACCACTCGAAAGAAGATCTCAGGTTCAGTACCGGAGAAGTAGTTTCGTCACCAGACAAAAGTAGAAGGCCGAGCATCAAGCTCGGCCTTTTCTTGTTGATAACTACTGGGTCATTTTGCCGTAGAGGCTGCGGTTGGCCCTGCGCTAGCCACGCGAGTGTTGCGAGTCACGGGCACACGATGAACACCGCCGGGGCCGTCGCTTACCTGCACCTTGATGCTTCGTGTGGTGCCGTCGTGCTTGTTATTAGAGGGTGTGTAGCTGAGCTTGTACTGTGTTCGCAGTTCGTTTGAGATCTCGCGTGCAAGATTCGGAAGCTCCGCAGGGCTTGCGGGATAATACGCTTTACCGCCAGTCTCTGAGGCGAGTGTGTCGAGGAATGCTTTTGCCTTTTCGCGAGGGCTCTTGCTGATAAAACCGCCGCCCTTATCGAGGTCGTCAAGAAACCCGATCACGAAGATCTGGACCTCGGATTCACGCAGAAGGTCCAGCAGCTGCTTATCGTTGTAGTAGCTGTTGCGGTCCTCTCCGTCGGTTACGAGAATCAGAGCTCTACGCTTTCGATCCTCCGGTCTCTGCGAACGCTCGTAGTCGTCGATGTTCTCAACAGCAAGATACACGGCATCGCGGATCGCGGTCTGACCACCTTCCACATAGAGGTTGTCTAAGGCGTCGCTGAGGTCCTGCTTGTTTGCGGTGAAGGGCTGTGCTATTTCGATCTTGTCGCGACCGACAAATCGGATGATCAGGGTCTCGTCCGTCGCGCGGTTTGTGTTGACGAAGACTTTGCCTGCCTCGATCACCTTGTCGAGCTGCTGCCGCATAGACCCAGAGTTGTCCAAAACAAGACCATAATTTGTCGGCACCTCTTGCTGGCCGAACGAGGTGATCTCCTGGGGAGCACCGTCCTCAAGTATCGTGAAATCACCTTGTTTTAGCCCACCGATCGGGCGGCCGTTGCGATCGACGACGCGGACGTCGAGGGTCACCTCGTCCGTATCGATCTTGATGACCTCATTGGGGTCATCGACGTTCTGGATCGGGGTCTTTGCCGGTGAAGCTGTAGTCGTCCCTGCCGGAGTTGGAGTTGGCGTAGCGGCTGCAGCGGCGTTGGCGGTGATCGCGCTTTTCGACGCCAGCCCCGCGGCCACAAATGCTACGAGAAGTGCTGCGAAAACAAACCTTTTCATGTTGAGGACAGGGCTTTAGCGGTAACCGGTATTCGGCGTTGCGTAGTATCCGTCTCGCCCGCGAACCGTTAGACGTGGCAAACCTCTCGGGGGTTTGACCTTAACTTTAACTTTACGCCATTTACCATCGGGTTTGAAGTCTTTTGGCGTGTACCCGATCGAATACTGGTGGCGGAGCTCAAGGGCAATTCGTTCGAAGATCTCGTCCATTTCCACGTCGCTTTGCGGGTAAAACGCACGACCACCCGTAACCGATGTGATCTCGTCCAGGAATGCCTGCCCTTGCAGGCCGAGTGGACCGGTGTCACCTTTGTCCTCGATGCCGACCGCATAGGCGACGACATCGGTTTCCTTCATGATCCGCTGGACCTCTTTGAAGTTATATCTGGAGTTGTTGTCCTGCCCGTCGCTGATTATAAGGAGTGCACGTTTTTGATGCGTGCCGCGGGTCACACGCTCGACGCCAAGGTAGACCGCGTCATAGAGGGCAGTGTTGTTCTTTGGCTCGACCATCGTGAGCTTTTGCAGGACCGCCTCGCCATCACGTGTGCGGTCCAGCAATAGTTGAGCCCGGCTATTGAAGGCGATAAGGAAATATTCGTCGGACGGGTGGCTCGTCGAAATAAATCGCTCCAGTGCCGTCCGTGCCTTTTTGATCTTTTCGCCGCTCATCGAGCCCGAGATGTCGAATATGATCCCGACCGACACCGGAGCGTCCGTGTCACTGAAGAACGTGATCTCCTGCTCCTTTCCCTCGTCCACGATGCTGAAGGCGTTCTTGGTTAGACCCGAAACATACCGGTTATAAGGATCTGTCACCGTGAGCGTCAGGGTGACGAGGTCCGTCTTAACGCGTATGGGTCCGGTAACCTCTTCGGGGGTCGGAGAGGGCGTCGGTGAGGTCTTTTGGGCAAAAGCCGCAAAAGCACAGCAAATCAGCACTAGTGCGGGAAAGATGAGTGACTGTGGGCCCCGTCTGATGAGCGGCATCGGGTAATTGCTTGCTTCCCAGTCTAGGCAAAGCGTTTATCCTTGGCAATATCGTTGCTAGGATGTCGCATCTAAGCCGCAGGGTTGTTTCAGAGCGGCAGTAAAAACGGGCATTTGCCCGCAACAAATCGCATTTTTTCGCGTGTTATAATCTGGAGTCATTTTCCCGCACGTTGGTGCTGCGCTTGACCTTATGAACGAATTCATCTGCCGACTCGGAACCCCCTCGGGTGAGATCGTGACGCGCGTTGTCGAAGCGACCGCTCCGGCGGAGGCGCGCGCGCGGCTCGAGAGTGAGGGTTTTCGTGTCTTCGCAGTTTCGTCGGCGGCCGAAGGATTGTCAGCGGTGCTCTCGGGCGGCTCCAAAAAGGGAAAGGTCAAACAGTCAGACTTTTTGCTATTCAACCAGCAGCTATCGGCTTTGCTCAGAGCAGGTATTCCGGTTCTACAGTCGATCAATCTTCTAAAGACGCGTTCCGCCTCTGCAAATTTGAGGGCGGTGCTGGTCGACGTGGAGGAGAAGATCAAGAACGGTA
>JBJMGO010000271.1:0-11212 GCA_045807825.1 Pyrinomonadaceae bacterium
CGTTGTCCAGCGGACCGCATGGTCGCACGGCACCGGATACACCATCGAGCTTCATATCTTCGACGAGAATTGAGGAGGCGCCACAATACTCACCTGATGGGCATCGTCTGGCCTTTTTGTCTGACCGTTCCGGTGGTAGAGAGATCTGGACGTGTGACGCGGAGGGTAAAAACCCGGTCCAACTGACCAACTTTGGCACTGTTCATATCCTGGGCCCGAGCTGGTCACCGGACTCGCGTTTTGTCGCCTTCTCGGCCTCAGTGAATGGCAACGAGGATGTGTATGTCATCGGCGCGGACGGCGGTACCGCGAGACGTGTAACCGACGATCCGGCGCCGGATATCACACCGAGCTGGTCTAAGGACGGGCGATGGATATATTTCACATCCAAACGTACCGGCAGGAGCGAAGTGTGGAAAATGCCGTCTGCCGGTGGAGACGCCACGCAACTCACCCATGGCGGCGGGAGCGACCCTCAGGAGTCTCCAGATGACCTCAATGTTTTCTTTATCAGGGGGGATCCGCACAGTAGGTTGCGTAACCAGCCAGGCATCTGGCAAATAAGCGCTAATGGCGGTGAGGAGACGCGACTTTTTGATCTCCCGGTAGATGGCGGAAACTGGTGTGTGTCGCAGCAAGGTATTTACTGCCTTACATACGCACCCGGACAACTGCTGTACACGCTTGGATTCTTCGATCTCGTCACGCGTCAAATGACTCAGATCAAAACGCTCGAGGGACCAAAGGGAACCTTTTTCCTATCCGGTATGACCGTTTCGCCGGATGAAAAATGGGTCGTGTACGGACAACGGGACAAGCTTGGCTTCGACCTCATGCTCGTGGAGAATTTCCGGTAATACAGGACCATGAAACGCTGCCCCGAATGCCGACGCGACTACTATGACAACACCCTGCTGTACTGTCTCGATGACGGTGCCGCACTGCTGGACGGCCCCAGCAGCCTGTCCGATCCGGACGAGCCGAAGACCGCGATCTTGCATGAGACTGATGCTCCAAATGAGCCTGCTACAAAGCCGCTGCTGCACACGACCGCGGTCCCTGCAGTTGCAAACCATAGCTCGTGGATCGGCACGTTACTCGCGATAGCGGCGGTGGCCATCGTTCTTGTCGCCGCCTTTTTTGTATACCGATATTCCAAAGCCAGCACAAGGCAGATCAACTCGATCGCGGTCATTCCGTTCGTAAACGAGAGCGGGAATGCCGATGTGGAGTATTTGTCTGACGGCATGACGGACACGTTGATCGCAAGCCTCTCGCAGATACCGAACCTGAGCGTTAAGGCCCATTCGTCGGTATTTCGATACAAAGGAAAGGAGCTTGACGCGAAGAAGGTCGCTGCCGATCTCGGCGTGCAGGCTATTGTAACCGGCCGTTTAAATCAGCGCGGCGATCAGCTCGTACTCAATCTCGAACTGATCGACCCGTCAACGGAATCCGACCTTTGGGCAAACCGCTACGAACGCAAGACCTCAGACCTCGTGCCACTGCAGAGCGAGGTTGCCCGTGACGTCTCAAGCAAGCTAAAGGCAAGACTCTCGGGTGCCGATGAGGCAAAGATAACCAAGCATTACACCGCTAATCCCGAGGCATACCAGCTTTACCTGAAGGGCCGCTTTTACGCCGAGAAGAGACGCGAAGACGACCTCAAAAAGGCGCTCGAGTACTTTCAGCAGGCGGTCGAGCTCGACCCAAATTACGCGCTTGCTTACACCGGCGTAGCCGGGGCCTGGGGTTCATTGAGTGCATACAACTACGGCCACCTTACTGCCAAAGAGGCGAATGAAAAGTCCGAGGCGGCAGTGCAGAAGGCACTGCAGCTTGATGATTCTCTGTCAGAGCCCCATGCCACGCTTGCTAACATCAAGGCCTTTTATAACTGGGACTGGAATGGTGCCGAGGCGGAGTACAAACGCGCGATAGAGCTCAACCCCAACGACGCCGCAGCGCATCGGCTATATGGGCGTTTCTTATGCGCATTCGGCCGAATTGACGAGGCTAAGGCCGAGATCGAGCTCGCGTACAAGGTTGATCCGCTATCTCTCGGCACGCTGTCGATAATGGGAGATCCTTATTACTACTCCCGAGAGTATGACAAGCTCATTGAAGCAAATCTCAAAGCGCTAGAGTTGGATCCCAGTTTTTCTCGTGCACACTATTGGCTCCAGAGCGGATATGAAGAGAAGGGGATGTATCAAGAGGTCATCGCCGATCTCAGAAAAACGGCCTCCCCGGATGATCTAAAAGCCGCAAACGCGTTGGAAGCGGGTTACAGCGCGGCCGGAGCTCGAGGCTATTGGCAGAAAAACGTTGAGTTGAAGTTGGAAGAGGCTAAACAGCATTATTTGGAGCCGTACCCCTTAGCTGTTTACTACGCAAAGCTTGGTGAAAAGGACAAGGCTTTTGAGTGGCTTCAGAAGGCGTATGAAGAGCGGGACGCCGCTCTCGTCTACCTAAAGGTCGACCCGCAGATAGATAACCTTAGGCCTGATCCTCGGTCTCAAGAGATAGTTAAGAAAGTTGGACTGCCAAACTAGATATCAGGTACCAGAATGAAACGCTGCCCCGAGTGCCGACGCGACTACTTCGATGACAGTCTGCTCTACTGTCTCGATGACGGTACTGCGCTGCTTGAGGGCCCCGCAAGCGGCGGTGGGCCGACCGCACTTTTTGAGTCGTCGGGTGACGCGGCGACGCGAATGCTTGATTCGGGTTCGACGGGGGAGAATAAGAGGACACCATCTCGAATGGGTGTGCCGATAACGGTGATGGCTATTGTCCTGGTGGCTATCGGCGGAGCATACCTCGCTTATCGTTTCTACCCGCTCAAAAAAACTGCCAGTCCGATGGGGGTCGCTAAGATCAGCCGCCTCACGACGAGTGGCAAGGCTTTGGACGCCGCGATCTCGCCAGACGGCAAGTGGGTCGTTTACGCGCAAAAGGATGCCGGACAGCAAAGTCTCTGGATGCGCCAGACGGCTACGAACAGTGTCATTCAGATCGTCCCGCCTGCAGACGTGCAGATAGGTCGTCAGACCTTCTCGCCGGACGGGAATTACGTCTATTACTTCATCACCAGCGGCAGCGACCCATCGGGGGTGTTATACCAGGCACCCACGATCGGCGGCCAACCTCGCAAGATCCTCAATGGCATTGCGAGTCCGATCACCTTCTCACCGGACGGTAAGCGAATTGCCTTCCTCAGGAATGACGAGGTCGCGAGTGGAGAGGATCAGCTCATAGTGGCGAACGCCGACGGCAGCGGCGAGAGGAAACTTGCCGCCCGCAAGGTCGACACGTGGTTCAGTTATCCAACCGGTTGTAGTTGGTCACCTGACGCTAAACTTATCGCATGCTCGGGAGGCCGGTACACGAGCGGATCAGCTGCGATGATCATCATGACGGACTCGGAGACGGGCGACGAGACGGAGTTTGCTCCAACCTCGTTCACCGACGTTGGGCGGATCTCCTGGCTTGCCGACGGAAGCGGTCTTGTGATGAACGGGGCGGAACATCAGTCATATTTTGACCAGCTGTGGATGGTAGCCTATCCAGGCGGAGAAGCTCACCCTATAACGACAGATCTCAATGATTATTCCGGTGCGAGTCTCACGGCTGATTCCGGAGGCTTAGTGTCTGTCCAATACGACGAGACGGTAAATATCTGGACAGCTTCTGTAGGCGACATGGCACATCCCAAGCAGATCAGCACCGGAAAGTTTGAAGGCGGTTCTGGCACGAATGGGGGCATATCCTGGGCCCCCGATGGCAGGATCGTTTACACCTCCCTCTCCAGCGGCAATGCAGATGTCTGGGTCATAAAGAGTGACGGTACCGAGCAGAAACAACTTACAACCGACCCGGCCGCTGACATCGATCCCACCGTTTCGCCGGATGGGCGCTTCATTGTCTTTGTCTCCAGCCGCGGGGGGTTAACGGGCCTGCGGCGAATGGATATCGACGGGGGAAATACCAAACTGTTGAGCGATCTCGACGATCACAAGCCTCAGATCTCAGGCGATAGCAAATGGATAATATTCGACTCCTGGCGCACTGGTAAACGAGCCTTATGGAAGATGTCGACCGAGGGCGGCGCGGCCGTTCAGCTATCTGATAAATTTACCTCGAGCTGTGGTATCTCGCCGGACGGAAAGTCCATCGCGTGCTTTTACCGAGAGAGTGAACGCTCCGGTTCGCCGTGGCGGATCCTGATATTACCTTTCGAAGGTGGTAATGCGGTAAAGACGTTCGATGCCTCGGTTCAGGACCCGTACCCTCTGGAGGCATCCATCGGATGGACGCCTGACGGCAAGGCACTGACATATGTCACCTCGACCGGAGGCATCCCGAACCTTTGGAGCCAGTCGATCGATGGTGGTCCTCCAAAAAGAATGACTGACTTTAAAGAGAACGGCGTCTGGCGATACGCCTTTTCACGCGATAACAAACAGGTGGCCTTCTCGCGTGGCTCATGGACGAGTGACGTGGTGCTATTCAAAGATTTTAAATGAAACGCTGCCCCGAGTGCCGACGCGACTACTTTGACGACAGTTTGCTGTACTGTCTCGACGATGGAGCCGCGCTGCTCGAGGGCCCGGGCAGTTTATCTGGTAGTGAAGAACCGCAGACCGCGATCCTTCACGAGACTGCCGCTAAGGGCGAAGCCGCTACAGTGCCGCTCATGCACACGACCGCGATGCCACGCGTTGCGGGGGCACGGCTACGTGGGGGTCGTGTCATGCTTCTCTCCGTAACTGCTCTCATCGTGCTCGTCGCCGGGTTCTTCGCGTACAGGTACTTCACCACGACCACGAGGCAGATCAGTTCAGTTGCCGTGATGCCATTTGTAAATGACAGCGGCAATGCGGATCTCGAGTATCTTTCCGACGGCATGACAGATACCTTGATCAGCAGCCTATCGCAGATCCCTGATCTTGCGGTGAAAGCACGTACAGCGGTATTCCGGTACAAGGGCACGCAGACCGACGCAAAAACGGTCGGCCAAAACCTAAACGCCCAGGCGGTGCTGAACGGGCATGTCGTTCAACGCGGCGATCAGCTCACGGTAAATCTAGAGCTTGTAGATTCCCAGACAGAGAATGTCATCTGGGCGGGCCAGTACGACCGTAAGCAGGCCGATCTTGTTGCGGTACAAAGGGAGATCATCCAGGATGTCGTGAGTAAGCTCGCATCCAAGCTCTCGCGGAGCGATCAGCAAAAACTTAGTAAGACGAGCACGACCAACCCCGACGCGTACCGGCTGCTGCTGCAGGGCCGTTACTTCCTCGACCGCACGACGCGGGAGAACATGGACCGCGCCATGAGCTATCTGCAGCAGTCCTTGGCCGCAGATCCGAAATGTGCGGTCTGCTGGGCGGAGGTCGGGCGGGCGTATTCCATTCAAGCCGGCCGCGCGTGGGCACCGGAGAGCGAGGCGTTCGAGCACTCGCGAGACGCCACCAAACATGCGCTCTCTCTCGATCCCGAGCTTGCTGAGGGGTACGCGCAGCTTGGCCGGATTCAGGCGACCTACGATCTCGACCTTCCGGCCGCGGAGGCGTCGTATCGCCGCGCTCTGGAATTGGCTCCGTCGAACGCATCGGTGCAGGACGGAGCGGCAGTTCTTTTCTATAAACTTGGAAAGTTTGACGAGGCGATCGCTCTCAGCCGTCGAGCCCTCGACGAGGACCCGTTGAGCCCGTCCTTCTATCACAACATGGGGTTAACCTGCTTTGCATCGGGACGTCTCGCCGAGGCCGAACAAGCTTTTCGCAAATCACTCGAGCTCGCGCCGCAGCGGATAGTTTCTAATGCGCTCCTCGCGATCGTGCTGCTGGATCAGGGCAAAAAAGATGAGAGTATCACTCAAGCACAGCTCGAGCCTGACGAGGTCTGGGGCCTTTGGGCTACGGCTATCGTGGATCACCGCACAGGTAAAAAGGCGGAATCTGACGCGGCCGTTAAAAAGCTCGTCGCAGATCATGCTGACGGCAATGCATTCCAGATAGCCGAGGTGTATGCCGTACGCGGCGAGACGGACGAGGCATTCAAGTGGCTGGAGACGGCCTATCAAAAGCGCGATTCAGGGGTTACGCACGCAAAAGTAGACCCCGAGCTCGTATCGCTTCACAACGATCCGGGATGGGGTCCATTCCTAAAGAAGCTGGGCTTCGTCTAATTGTTCGGTTCCTGCACAACGTTGTTCGGCTCTTGAAAGTCGAACGAGTCCGGCTCAGCGGTCACGATGTTATTCGGCTCCTGCATCGCTTCGTTGTTCGGCTCCTGGATAGCGTCGTTGTTCGGTTCTTGATTGTTGGGTCCCATAATACTGTCTCCTCGGGGTTTGCTGATGCCACAAAAGCATTTCTGCTATAACATATCCACTCAAACCTGCGCCTAAGCCAAATGGCAGCTGAAATGCACGTGTAGGCCACAACTTTATATTTGCAGCACCTCGGCTGTCAACAGATTTTTAGATGAAACGCTGCCCTGAGTGCCGACGCGATTATTACGATGACAGTCTCTTGTACTGTCTCGACGACGGCACCGCGCTGCTTGATGGTCCGGCTACGGGCGGCACGGACGGAGCAGTAACGGCGATCCTCAGGGATTCCGTGGACGCACCGGAGCAAACCGCTACAAGGATACTTGGTCAAGATACAGCGACTGTTCTATCACCACTCAGCAATGGACGCGTGCTCGTCATTATCCTCGGGCTAGCAGTGTTGACGACCGGTGCATATTTCACATACCGACACTTTTCCTCGGAACGTCAGATCAGATCCATCGCAGTGATGCCTTTCGTTAATACAAGCGGCGATCCCCAGCTGGAGTACTTAACCGACGGCATGACCGATAGTCTGATAAACAGCCTTTCCGAATTGTCGCAGCTCTCTGTCAAAGGGCGGAGCTATGTATTCAGATACAAGGGTAAGGACGTTGATCCTCAAGCGGTGGCGTCAGAGCTGAGCGTGCAGGCCGTCCTCAATGGGCGCATCGTCCAAAAAGGCGACGCGATCACGATCAGCCTGGATCTAGTCGATGCGCGGACCGGTGATCAGGCGTGGGGCGACCAGTACACGCGTCCGCTAGGAGATCTCTCAGCTCTACAAGCAGATATCGCGCGTGATGTGTCGCAAAAGCTGCTTGCCCGCTTAACCGGCGCCGAGCAGACCAAGCTCAATAAACCGATCTCGAAGAATAGCGAGGCATATCAGCTTTATCTTCAAGGGCGGTATGAGTGGAATAAGAGAACTGGTCCGACGACGGCCAAAGCGATCGTATTCTTTCAGCAGGCGATCGAAAAAGACCCCAGCTATGCGAAGGCGTATGTCGGTCTCGCTGAAGCCTACTTCATATCCTTCGCGTCGCCGCCTAAGGAACGATCAGAAAAAGCACGCTCAGCTGCACTAAAGGCGATCGAGCTCGATCCGACCCTAGGCGAACCTCACGCCACGATAGCGAATTATAAAGCCGCCCTCGACTGGGACTATGCCGGCGCCGAGCAGGAATATAAGCGAGCAATTGAATTAAGCCCCGGATATCCGACCGGCTACCACTGGTATGGCGAATTTCTTGTTTTTCAGGGACGCTTTGACGAGGGTCTGGCCACGTATCGCAAGGCGATCGAGATCGAGCCTTACTCACTCGCTATAGGGAGCGATTATGGTATCGCCCAATATTACGCAAGACGCTACGATGATTCGGTTACGTATCTAAAAAAGCTCATTGATCAGGACCCAAACTACGTTCGCAATCACAAGTACCTGTCGCAGGTCTATGAGAAACTCGGCCGATACGAGGACGCGCTGAACGAGAGGGCAAAAGCAGCAATCGCACGCGGCGTGCCGGCCGATGAGATCGCAAAGGATCTGCCGCGCGGCTTACGGGCGATCAAGGCGGACGGTGCGAAGGGATACTGGTCGTTCCTACTTAGCGACATGATGCAGGATGCACGTCACAGCGGTACGAATCGAGAGGACGCCGATTCCGCCGACGTCGCCGAAATATACTCCCATCTAGGCCAGAAAGATAAGGCGTTTGAACTGTTGGATAAAAGCATAGCGGCAACAGGAGAGTACCCAGGAGAGATAAAGGTCTCTCCCGCTTGGGATGATCTTCGAGATGATCCGAGATTTGACGACTTGTTAAGAAAGTTGAAGTTACTATAGCAATTAAAAGGGCCTTGTTTCATAAAAGAAATATCTTGACATCTATGAAACACTCGTGCTATGGTTTAGAACGATCGGCGTAGGCGGCTCTGATCTATGACAGAAACCATCCAACATCACGACGGACGCGTTGAATTGACGCCCGAGGCATACGACGAGATCCGAGCGTCGCCGGTATTCAACGAGGACCTCGCACCTGTGCCGGTTGCAAAGCGTAATTGGACGACGTACAACTACGCCGCGCTGTGGATCTCGATGGCCCACTGCATCCCCACGTACATGATGGCGTCGGGGCTGATCTCGGCCGGGATGAATTGGTGGCAGGCTCTCATCACGATCCTGCTCGGCAACACGATCGTGCTGGTGCCGATCCTGCTCAATTCGCATCCCGGCACGAAGTACGGAATTCCGTTCCCGGTCTTTGCGCGAGCGAGCTACGGCACAATGGGCTCGAATCTGCCCGCACTCATGCGTGCGATCGTCGCTTGCGGTTGGTTTGGCATTCAAGCGTGGATCGGCGGACAGGCTTTGCAGACGTTCTTTGCGGCTTTCATACCCGGATGGCCGACGCTGCTCGGCGGGCCGATCGGCGGCCACACCGTCACGGAGTGGCTCTCCTTCCTGCTCTTTTGGGGGATGAACATCCTTATCATCTTCAGGGGCATGGACCTGCTTCGAATGGTCGAGAATTGGGCCGCTCCATACGTCCTTGTAATGACGGCTCTCCTGCTCGGCTGGATTCTCTATCAAGCAGGCGGCGTGGGTTTCTTGCTAAACGAACCGGGCAAATTCCGCACATTTGGTGAGTTTTGGCCGGTGTTCATCCCGTCGCTAACGGGAATGATCGGCTTTTGGGCAACGCTGTCGCTCAACATGCCGGACTTCACACGCTTTGGCCGCAGCCAGCGCGAGCAGGTCGTCGGACAAGCCGTAGCTCTGCCGACGACGATGGTTATCTTTGCGGCCATGGGCGTCCTTATCACGTCGGCGGCGGTCGTCGTGTTCCCGCACATGAACCCTGCGGATGCGTGGGATCCGGTGAAGCTGGTCGGTCAATTTTCGCAGCCGGTCGTGGTGGCGATATCAATGTTCACGGTCGTGGTCGCGACGCTTTCTGTAAACATTGCCGCCAACGTCGTTTCACCCGCAAACGATTTTGCCAACGCCTTTCCAAAGCTGATCTCATTCCGCACGGGTGGATTGATAACCGGGATAATTGGTATCCTGATGCAGCCCTGGAAGCTGCTTGCCGACCCGTCAGCCTATATATTTGACTGGCTCGTTGGTTACTCCGGAGGGCTTGGTTCCATCGCCGGCGTGCTGATCGCAGACTACTGGATCATCCGGCGAAAGCAGCTTATCCTCGGCGATCTTTACAGAACAAAAGGCGCGTACGCCGGCTGGAACTGGCGTGCCGTCGTCGCAACTCTCCTCGGTTGTTTTTTCGCATGGATCGGATTGCTGGTCGCGCCGCTTAGACCGCTGTACGATTACGGGTGGTTCGTCGGCTTTGGAGTAGCCTTCGTTGTACACTTTACTTTAATGAGAATGATGCCTCCCGCAGGCCTTCCGGCGGAGGACGAGGAGTTAGTTTGATGTCCACTGCAACTGCCCGCATGAAGTACCCGCGGGTTAAGAATTACTACAACGGAGAGTTCGTCGACAGTGCTTCGAGCTCAGATCTCGATGTAACCTCGCCGCTCGATGGCAACCTGCTCTCGACGGTGCCGATGTCCTCCGTCGATGAACTCAACGCCGCTGTAGACTCGGCCAAGAAAGCCTTCGGACCATGGAGTGCACGGCCGATCAAAGAGCGCGTTCAGGTCTTTTTTAAGTACCGCCAGCTCCTTGAGGAGAATCTCGACGAGCTGACCCTGCTGGTCTCCGAGGAGAACGGCAAAACTTACGACGAGGCAAAGGCGGAGGTTGAGAAAAGCATCGAGCTTACCGAGTTCGCATGCTCGATGCCGCAGCTCGTCTCAGGCGAGATCCTCGAGGTCTCGCGCGGGGTTGAGTGCCGCACCGATCACTTTCCGATCGGTGTCGTCGCATCGATCGTGCCCTTCAACTTTCCGCTGATGGTGCCAAATTGGACGATGCCAAACGCGCTCGTTCTCGGCAACACAATGATCATGAAGCCGTCCGAGCTCGTGCCGCTTTCCTGCCAGCGAATGGCCGAGCTGCTCAAGCAAGCCGGATTGCCGGATGGGGTCTTTAACATCATCAACGGCGGCCAGGAGATCGTTGAGGGTATCTGCGACCACAAGAGCATCGAGGCCGTCAGTTTTGTCGGCTCAACAAAGGTCGCAAAACTCGTATATCAACGCAGCACCCATAACCTTAAACGATGCGTCGCTCTCGGCGGTGCAAAGAATCATCTCTTTGTGCTCCCCGATGCAAACCCATCGATGACAGCTACAAACGTAACTGCCTCAATGGCTGGCTGTGCCGGACAGCGGTGCATGGCCGCGTCGGCAATGCTGGCCGTAGGAGATGTGGACCCGATCGTCGATCAGATCGTTGCCGAGGCTCGCAAGGTCATCCCCGGCAAAAACCTTGGTGCCGTGATCTCAAAGGCTGCCAAGGATCGCATCGAGAGCTACATCACGGACGCCGAAAAGGCGGGTGCCAAGGTCCTCGTCGATGGCCGCGGCGCCTCTGTCGATGGCAAGGAAGGCGGCACGTACGTCGGTCCGACGGTCATCGATCACGTCACACCCGACATGGCCGTCGCAAGAGAAGAGATATTCGGCCCGGTCATCTCGATCATGCGAACAAAAACGGTAGATGAGGCGATCGCGATCGAGAATGAAAATCCGTACGGCAACGCCGCCGCCGTATTCACACAAAGTGGCGGAATGGCACGTTATGTCATGGAGCACGCGAGTGCCGGCATGATCGGCGTCAACATCGGCGTGCCTGTACCTCGCGAGCCGTTCTCGTTCGGCGGCTGGAATGAATCGAGATTCGGAACCAATGATATTACAGGCAAGAGCTCGATAGAATTTTGGACCAAGTTAAAA
>JBJMGO010000272.1:0-4062 GCA_045807825.1 Pyrinomonadaceae bacterium
TGTCGTGCGAATATCGCGGCACAGCAAGGCAAGATGCTGTGCGCCGGCTGAGCGGTAAAAGTCGATGTACTCCTGGATCTGAGACTTGCCGCCCTTGCCCTCGGCCGGCTCGTTGATCGGGAACTTGATGTTGTGCCCGCCGTCGCTCATGACGATCGACATCAGCGCGGAATACTCCGTCGAGATGTCTTTGTCGTCGAAGGTGATGTAGCGGAAAAACCCAAGCACGTCGCGATAAAAATCGCACCACTCATTCATCTTGCCGAGCTCGACGTTCCCGACTATGTGGTCGACCATCATGATGCCAGTCGGTTCGCCCTCGACATTTTGCTCGACAAAGCCGGGCAGGAAGGGGCCGACGTATGAGTACTTGTCCGGGGTTGATCCATCATCGCCGTTGCCCTTACTCACGTGCGGGCTACTGACACTGTTGTACGAGAAGAATGAATGGATGGTATCGCCATACGTGGCGATCGCGGCGTGGCGGACGGTGCCATTATCGTCCGTGATGTCGTGCGGGTCGATCACGCCTTTCGCACCGCGTTTTACGGCCTCTTTATAGGCGTGATCGGCATCCTCGACATAGAACGCAATATCGCGGACGCCGTCGCCGTGCTGCTTGATGTGCTCGGCCGCCGGATGGTCCGGATGCATCGGGGTCGTCAGGACAAAATTGATATTCACCTGACGCATCAGGTAACTCGTCACGTCCCGCTCGCCCGTCTCGAGCCCGCGATACCCGGCCCGCGAAAATCCGAACGCCTTGCGGTAATAAAACTCCGCCTGCTTTGCATTACCAACGTAGAACTCGACGTGATGTATCTTCTTGAGGCCGAGTGGATTCTTGACCTGAGTGTTTGTATCTGTTGCTGTGTTTGTTTCGGTGATCATGGCAAAGCTACTTTCTAATTCGAACGCCCGCTGGCGTTATAACTGTAAATGACCCCAGTAACTCAGCCTTGTTCTCTTCGAGAACATGACCCAAGAGGTCTGCCCGTTCTGTTAGATCGAGGGTGCCAAATCTAAGGAGGACTACTCCTTTGGAAAAGGAGCGGTCTCGGAATATCAGCTCACCAAAATCCTTGTCATTGGTGATAAGGATCGATAGCGTACTCGAGGCGACGCGTAGCACTTCCGCATCGTCGATACCGGGACTGATCTCCTTAATGTCAATGACCTCATGACCTGCCGAGCGAAGAGCCATTACTATCTGACGCTCTACGCTTTCGTCGGTGACAATCTTCATGCCGATTCATGGGCAAGCGGAAACATGAAATCCGCCCTCATCGACATTCGCGCATAGTCAAGACACGCAAGTATCTGCTCACGGCGCAGGTGCGGGTACGAAGCCAGAATGTCGGCTATCGTCTCACCGGCAGCGAGTTTTTCGAGCACCAGCTCAACCGTGATCCTCGTGCCCTTGATCACGGGTTTTCCAACCATGATTTTTGGATTGATCTCTATCAGTTCCTCCATATGAACAGGATACTCCTCAAAACGACTCAATATACTTCCTCGTTGCTTCCTTCAACTCCTGGTACGAGGGAATAACGTACAAAACCGGCTGCATATGGCTGTAGGTGTAGTCGTGATTGATAACCTCTTTGAGATCGAAGGGGCGTCGCTCGACCTCAGCGGAGAACGCATGCTCAAGCTCGCCATAGCTTGAGAGCAAACCGGCACCGTAGGCTTTCGTCTCGCCCTCGTGATCGACGAGGCCAAATTCGACCGTGAACCAATACAGGCGTCCCAGTTCTTCTAACTGCTGACCGTTCGCTTTTCGCGCGCCGTGCCCGACAAATTGCGAGTAGTCCGCGAACGCAGGGTTCGTAAACATCGGCTGGTGCCCGATGATCTCGTGAACGATGTCGGGCTCAGGTGTGTAATCCGGCCGCGAAGTGTGACGAATATACTGCGTCGACAGCATCACACGATACGACAGCCACGACAAGAACGCACGCGTATCGACCAGCCCCTCGATGGGAGCTAGGCGAAATCCGGTCGTCTCCGTTAGCCGCTTGCTCATCTCGGTGAGCTGCGGGATACGGTCGTTGGTTATCCCGAGGTCTCTTTTTGCCCGTAGATAAAAGGGTGAGGCGTACTTCTCGTGCAGCTCCTCGAGCTTCGAGGCGACGTGGCGCCATATATCCTGCTCTTCCTCGTTGTAATCGACGTCTGTGATCTCGCCCGATTCGCGGAATTTTTTTGCGAGCGACGCGATGTAGTCGCGGCGCTTGCGGTATTCAAGATCGCTGGCTCCGGGATGATCAACGTGCAGCTCGTTGATGTCCTCAAAGGGCATGTCCTTAAAATCGGGCAGGTCCTCGACGGCGACCGTGTAGTTTGAGATCGCAAATTCCGTTTCGAGGCTGGCAGCGGCTGTATCCATCGGCTTTGCGGTCTCCCTTATCTATTCGATGCCTGGCTGAACGTGCGTGTAACAGTTGATTTTAATACAAACACAATCTCGCGCGGTGTGATTTAGACCACTAATATTATCAGTGTGAACGCCAAAGCCCGCCGTATCGTCCGAACGTACGTCTCGCTGACGCTGCTCTCGACCTTTGCCTCGAGCTTTATCTGGGGGATTAACACGCTCTTTCTCCTCGACGCCGGTCTCTCGATAACAGCCGCTTTTGCCGCGAACGCGTTCTTTACGGCGGGCGAGGTGCTATTCGAGGTGCCGACCGGCGTCGTCGCGGATACGCGCGGGCGAAGGACGTCATTCCTGCTCGGCACGCTCACGCTTTTTATCACGACCCTCGCCTATCTTTGGCTCTGGAAGACCAAAGGACCATTTTGGGCATGGGCTGTCGTCTCGATGCTATTGGGGCTCGGATTTACGTTCTTTAGCGGAGCGACCGAGGCTTGGCTTGTCGACGGGTTGAAGGCAGCGAAATTCAAAGAGTCATTGGACGGTGTTTTTGCCAAGGGTGCCATTGCGACGGGTGTCGCGATGCTCACCGGTACGGTCGCCGGCGGTCTTGTCGCGCAGTACACGAATCTCGGCGTCCCCTACATTCTGCGCATCGTCGCGCTCGCAGCGACATTCGCTATCGCATTCTTTTTCATGCACGACGATGGGTTCAGCAAAAAGAAGCGTTCGCGTTTTATCACGGAGATGCGAGATGTGATCTCCGAGACGGTCGAATTCGGCATCAAGAATCGTCCGATCCGATGGATGATGCTGTCGTCGATCTTTGCCGGCGGTGTGGCGATATTTGCCTTCTACGCTATGCAGCCCTACCTGCTCGAGCTTTACGGGAACTCTGCGGGGTATGCGATCGCCGGAGTCGCCGCTGCGATCGTCGCCGGTGCACAGATCGTTGGCGGACTGCTCGTGCCATACGTCTCCCGGATCTTTGCGAGGAGAACATCGGTTCTCGTAGCCGGGCTGATCGTAAGTACTGTTGCTCTGGTACTGATCGGTCTTGCTGGGAACTTTTGGGTCGTGCTAGCACTGCTCGCGGTGTGGGCGATAGTCTTCTCGGCCATAACGCCCATCCGCCAGACGTACATGAACGGCGTCGTCCCGTCCGCTCAACGCGCGACCATCCTCTCAGCCGATAACATGCTCACATCACTTGGCGGCGTCATCTCACAGCCCGGCCTCGGCAAGGTCGCCGACGTGTGGGGTTATCCAATGTCGTACCTTGGAGGCGCAGCCTTTCAGATCATAGCGTTGCCGTTTTTGCTGCTTTCAAGAAGAGAGAAGGCGAAATCAGATCCTATAGACAAATAAGATCATGGCCTGGCAGGCCGTCGCTTCTTTTGCGAGATAGATTTGACGATCGTTAGGCCCGAGGGTGCTTTGTCCAGGTCTTTAGCTGCTCGGCGGGAGTTGTCGAAGGATTCAGCCAGCAGGCCCATTGCGTAATCGAGCGGAAATTCATCGATGTTCTTGACCCGGATGTACCGCCAATGTTTGCCCTCGCCTTCCAACATTTTGGCAGGGTCTGTGAGAGCGGAGCCTTTGGTGAATCCGAACTGGACATCCTTGTTGCCGTAGATCGCTATTGAACAAAAGACGTCACCCGCGCGGTCTGTGTTAGAAAATCCAAA
>JBJMGO010000273.1:0-5569 GCA_045807825.1 Pyrinomonadaceae bacterium
CCGAGGAGTGGGTGAGGTATGCCCCGAAACTCGCGGAGTGGGCGATGGAGCGGCTGGTGAACCGGCGAGACGTTTGGAGCCAGTACACGCTCAAGGACGGGAAGATCGGTGTCGTGATGCTGCCGATCAAGGAGCGGCGAAAGCTCGGCACCGACATGGTGACGATCACAAAGCTTGAACGGCACTTCGCGGGCAAGCAGCCGAATCATCTCATCGGGATGTTCTCGATCTCGGACCACTCGACCTGCAAGTGGCTCGCGATCGACATTGACCTGCACGACGAAACGATCCCAAATGCCGACGAGGTGATCGAGGCAAACAAGGCGGCATTATTCGCTTGGGCGAACGACCTGAGGTCGCAGGGAATGGACCCGCTGGTGATGGACTCCAATGGCGTCGGCGGGTATCACATCTGGCTGCTATTCAATAAGGAATATCCGCTCGCGGATGTTTACGATTTTGGCGAGGCGATACGCTCGCAGTGGGACGCGTACAACCTTCCGCGAAAGCCCGAGATGTTCCCGCCAAAGAGGGAAGTCGGGCCCGACGACCTGCCGTACACGCTTCGGCTCCCGGGCCGTCATCACACGCGGCATCATTACACCCGGATATACAACTTCGATTACCCGGACGAAATGGAATGGCTTGACGGCGGCGAGGCCATCGAGGTCATGCTCGCAACGCGCCCGTCAAAGCTGCCAAAGATCAAACGCAAAAAAGAAAAGCCGCTAAAGGCCGGCCGCAGCGACGTCACTCCAAAAAAACTCATCAAGAAAACCCGCGAGGCGACGAACCGGCCGCGCGTCTGCGTCGATCTTGACGGCGTGCTCGCGCGATACGAGGGCTGGATCAGCTCGGACCACATCGGCGATCCGTTGCCGGGTGCAAAAGAATTCGCGGAGCAGATAGCGGAGATCGCCGACATCGTGATATTCACCTCACGCACCGCGAAGGACACCGACGGCGAGTACGAGCAAAAGGGCACGCCCGGCCAACGCCGGGTTCGTGTTATCGAGTGGCTCGAAAAGCATGACATCCCCTACAACGACGTTTATGTTGGTCAGGGCAAGCCGCGTGCGTCGGCCTTTATAGATGATCGTGCAGTAGCGTGCTCGCCGATGTCTGACAAGAACGCGTTCAAGACCGCGGAGGCGAATTTGCGCAAGATCCTCAGGCGAAAACCGCGTCCCGAGTAGACCATCACAACTTTGCCTCCCCATCAGAGAGCAGCCACAACTCGGCGTCCGTCTCGTTACTAAAAAGCCGGTAATTCGCACCGCGATTCGTACCGATCAGCATCGCGAATTCCATCTCCGAATGGATCGTGGCATGCCGATTGACAAAGGCGACCCGTGTCGGGCCGATCATCTTCAAAAAATCCTGAGTGGTAAAAAATAGGTCGATCGACGACATCATCACCGGAATGTCGCGTTCAACCATTAGGCGGTCAAAGCGCGAGTCGGTCACGCTATCGGTGACTTTTTTGAGGTAATCAAGCGCCGTGTCGCGGTCGATATCACCAGCCGTGACGTGAGCGTAGAGGTAGCCGTTGCGTTCCTGAAAGTTTAGTTCGTAGGGTAGCATCCCGCCTCCATATTAGAAGAGCAGGGGGTGAACAGACAGAACATACACCTGCGGTCGCCGATAGGCAAGAATTAAAATGTTAACTTTTCGAATGCGGCTCGGATCGTAAGGCGATGGAGCGTGAGCTGCTCGACGAGCTCCGCAGGGGATGCGAATGCCATTCTTTGTGCGATCGTCTCCATCGCGGCTTTGTTGCCGACCGGCAACCTCGTAGTGCGGCCGACGGTGAGACGGACGCTGTGATCAAGCGATGCGAGGAATTGGTAGCCTGCTTTGAGTTCCGAGGCCGTCTCCTCAT
Source organism: Pyrinomonadaceae bacterium (assembly GCA_045807825.1). Taxonomy (GTDB): domain Bacteria; phylum Acidobacteriota; class Blastocatellia; order Pyrinomonadales; family Pyrinomonadaceae; genus OLB17. The sequence continues at coordinate 1,883 of JBJMGO010000273.1, forward strand.
CGATCGATCCGCGCTGCTGCAAAAGCGCGATCATGAATGCCGTCGAGCGATCATTCTCATCGTCCGGCACGTCATCGCGAAGCTGCAGGTAACGCGTTGCGAAATAGATATCAAGCATGCCGCCGGCACCGTATTTAATATCGATCTCACCATGCCGCAGCGAGCGAGTGCGTGATTCCTCCAGAGCCAGGCGAACGCGGCGGGTCTCCTCGGTAAGATCCGCGGGCGACATCTTACGTGCTCGCTCATGGATGATGCGGCGAGTCTCGCCCTCGACATTCGCGCCCAGCCCGAGATCGCCGCCCACGGATCGCAGCTTAACGAAGGCGAGGAATTCCCAAGGGTCGGCGGTCTCGCGCATGTATTCCAGAAAGACCGGAGCCGACATCGCCGGCAGCCCCTTTGAGCCGTACGGCCGGAGCCGCAGATCGACGCGATACAAGCTGCCGTCACGCGTCATCGACGACAGCAGCGTGACAAACATCTCCACCGCGCGTGAATAGAGTTGAGCGTCGCCAGCGACCTCGGGCGTAGAGCGCGTCTCGTCGTATACGACCACAACGTCAAGATCCGAGTCATAATCAACGCCTCTACCGCCAAGTTTACCTAGAGCGAGCACGGCAAGGCCGGGGAAGATCTCGTCCGCTCGCGTCTGCTCGCCGTCGAACATCGGTGTACGATACTTCGTCGCTAATTCCTGGCGTATCGCCCACAGTGCCGCCGCGATACTCGCCTCGGCCAACTCACTTTGCAGGCGCTTCGCATCAGCAAGTGAGACTTTGTCAAAGACGTCTGAAACAGCGATCTCGATCAGCGAACGTGACCAGGTCCTTCGCATTGCCGCCAGGCGCTCACCGAATGTTGATGCCTTCTCGACAGCACCGAGCATGTCAGATCGGTAGTCGCGATCGGGTGGTCCCGCTGGTTCACTTAGCTCCGATGCGAGCTGCGGATTTGCCGCGAGCATCTCGGCAAAGTGCGGCGACACTGATGCGACCTTCTCAAGCACACGGCCTGCGGGCGAGGACCGGTCGAAGTTTGATTCGCTTTTTTGGATGGACGCGAGTACGTGCGCTTTCAGTCGGTCCGACGCGGGGGCACGAGCTGTCGCGGACGCCTTTTCTACTTGTGTGTCAGCTCCCTCGCCAAATATTCGGCGGAAGACCCGGCTCACCACCTCTGTGTGACGCTTAAGATCACGTTCAAAATTACCGCCTGCCGCGAATTCTACTCGCCGTGCGATCAAGCGGCGACGTTCCTCTTCGTCGGGGACAGTATGCGTTTGCAGCCCGTGCTCCATCTGGAGGATGTGCTCTGTGCGGCGGAGAAATTCGTAGGCGGATGAAACCCCTGTGAGTTCGCTCTCGGTGATAAAACCGCGATCGGCGAGCCGCGCAAGACTCACGAGCGTGTGCGGGTAACGCAGCCATTCGTCATTCCCGCCGTGCGCCAGCTGCAGGGCCTGTGCTATGAATTCTGTCTCGCGAATACCGCCGCGCCCGAGTTTTACATTAAACCCGCCGCGAGTGGTTTGCTCCCGGTCGATCTGCTCCTTTGAGATGCGCACGTTCGCCAGAGCAGAAGCAGGAGACTCGTTCTTTGAGAAGACGAGGTCCTGGATCCGCGAGAATAGATCGCGAAACAACTCGACGTCGCCGGCCGAGGCGCGCGAGCGGATCATCACCTGGCGTTCCCATGGACGAGCTTCATCTTTGTAGTAACGAGCGGTGTCCGCAACTGTCATTGCGAGCGGGCCGAGACGGCCATGCGGACGCAGGCGAAGGTCGACACGATACGCGGCTCCCTCGCCCGACTCGCTGCCGACAAGCCTGACTAGGTACTCGGCAAGCTTTACGAAGTACTCGCGATTGGAGACGCGGTCTCGCGTGCCGCTGCCGGAGGTCTCGCCTTCGTCCGAGTACAAAAAGATCACATCTATGTCCGACGAGTAATTGAGCTCACGCGAACCCAGCTTCCCGAGGGCTACGATGCAAAAGCCTGCCTCAGTAGCGCGGCCGTGTTCGTCCCTCGCCTGAGGTCGACCATAACGTTTATCCATCTCGTTCTTGGCGACGTTAAGTGCGGCGGCGAGGATCGCGTCGGCGAGATTCGAGATCTCCTCAGTGATCTCCGGCACGGTTGCGAGACGCCGCACGTCCCGCAAAAAAATACGCAGCAGCTCGCGACGCCGAAATCTCGCGTACAGCACCTGCGGGGAAAGGAGCGAATGCGTCATTTCGAATTGTCCGAGCGACTCAAGCAATTCGATCGTCGAGCGGACGCCGGAATCCTTTCGCCTCTTTTGCAGCCAAATCAGGTATTCAGGGTTTTGCAGTAGCGTCGTTGCCAGCAGCGGCGAGAAAGATACGATCGTCAGTACATCAGACAGCAGCGCGGGATCGCGAGCGAGCTTCGCCGCAGCCGCGGTATTTCGTGCCCTAAATTCATCCGCAAAACGCCGTGCAGATTCGGCGTCGGGCAGCGTCGCAATGAGTTTGTCGCCTATCTCCATGATTTGAAGCGGTGCGGATCGAGCTCGTATTTTTTTATCTTGTAACCCAGAATGCGTTCGGTAGACTCTAGCATCCGAGCGGCTTTTGCGACGTTGCCGCGCGTCGATTTGAGAGCGTCCTGAATAAGGTCTCTCTCGAATGTAGCGACCGCGGAATCCAGTGTGACCCGCGTCTCGGTACCCGTCACCTCCGCAGTCTGCAGCGTCGGCGGCAGGTGATGCCCGTGTATGACATTTGAGTCGCAGGCGGTGACCGCGTGCTCCATTACATTCTCCAGCTCTCTAACGTTTCCTGGAAAATGGTAAGCGGAGAGCATGTCGATCGCCGGCGTCGAGATGCGGAGAATGCTCTTCTCCTGGGACGAGGCGTACCGCTCGAGAAAGTGGTCGGCAAGCAAAAGAACATCAGACCTCCTCTCTCGCAGCGGCGGCAAAAAGATCGTGAAAGAGGTCAGCTCCTTGTGCAGCTCGCTATCAAAACTGCCGTCGGTGCGGGCCTGCTCAATGTCCCGACTAGTAGCCACGATAAAGCGGACGTTGTGCTCGGCCGGTTCGTCACGCGTAGCAGCTTTCGTCTTACGCAGAACGTCAAGCAGCAGTTTTTGCACATCGAGTGATGCTGATGCGATCTCGTCAAGAAAGATCGTTCCGCCTGCGACCTCAATTAGTCGAGCGTCGAGCTCTTTCTCTATCTGTGTTGGAGGCGTGACGGTGAGATCGAGCTTAGCGAAAGGCCGTTTCGACCGTAGGCTGTTGTAGCGGATGGCGTTTGCAAATGTGTCCTTACCCGTGCCGGGCTGACCGCGGAGCAGCACCGCAGCATTCGAACGTGCGATCTGCCGGACCTGGTCGATCGCCTGCCGCATAGCGCCGGAGTTGCCGATGAGGTTGCCGAGATCGTACCGCTCTTTTAGCTCGCTTTTGAGGCGACGGTTCTCGTTGAGCAGACGCTCATTCTCAGAGACGACGGTTTGATCGACACGCATGGAGTGGGCGAGAAGAGCAGCCACGGTCTCTAACAACCGCAGCGTTCGCGACTCGTCTACTGTTCGATCGAACGCAACAGCAAGCAGCGCGGGTGCCGACTTGCCTCCGTTGATCGGCACCGCAAGCAAGGTCGTTGCTCGGGTACTGTAGGCGAGAAAATTCAATGCAGGGTCCTGCATGAGATCGTC
>JBJMGO010000274.1:0-3877 GCA_045807825.1 Pyrinomonadaceae bacterium
AGTTATTCACGGTGAAGAATCACGTGCCGCTATCCTGCGTGGTGTAAACCAACTGGCGGACGCGGTGAAAGTTACGCTTGGCCCGAAGGGCCGCAACGTCGTCATTGACAAGAAGTTCGGTTCGCCGACCATCACCAAGGACGGCGTGACGGTCGCGAAGGAAATTGAGCTCAAGGACACGCTCGAGAACATGGGTGCCCAGATGGTCCGTGAGGTCGCGTCCAAGACATCGGATGTTGCCGGTGACGGCACGACGACGGCGACCGTTCTCGCACAGGCGATCTTTAAGGAAGGCGTCCGCACGGTCGCCGCGGGTGCTAATCCAATGGCGCTCAAGCGCGGCATCGAGGCTGCGGTCGGCAAGGTTGTCGAGGAGATCAAGACGCTCGCGCAGCCGGTGAGCGGTGACTCGATTGCACAGGTCGGTACGGTTTCGGCGAATGGCGACAAGACGATCGGCACGATCATCGCTGAAGCGATGGACAAGGTCGGCAAAGATGGCGTCATCACTGTCGAAGAGTCCAAGACCATGGACACGATGCTCGAGGTTGTCGAGGGAATGCAGTTTGACCGCGGTTACCTCTCGCCTTACTTCGTCACGGATCCCGATCGCATGGAGGCCGTTCTCGAAGAGCCCTTCATCCTGATCCACGAGAAGAAGATCTCGAATATGCGCGACCTTCTTCCGATCCTCGAGCAGGTCGCGAAGATGGGCCGTCCGATGGTCATCATCGCCGAGGATGTCGAGGGTGAAGCTCTCGCAACTCTCGTCGTCAATAAGCTCCGCGGCACGTTGAATGTCGCAGCCGTCAAGGCTCCCGGCTTTGGCGATCGCCGCAAGGCAATGCTCGAGGACATCGCTACCCTCTCGGGCGGCAAGGTCATCTCCGAGGACCTCGGCATCAAGCTCGAGGCAATTACCATCGAGGACCTCGGCAAGGCCAAAAAGGTCACGATCGACAAGGAAAACACGACCATCGTCGAAGGCGGCGGTACGGGCGAGGCCATTGACGGCCGCGTCAAGCAGATCCGCAACCAGATAGAGGAGACGACCTCCGACTACGATCGCGAAAAGCTCCAGGAGCGTCTCGCTAAGCTCGTCGGCGGCGTTGCCGTGATCAAGGTCGGTGCCGCCACCGAGATGGAGATGAAGGAGAAAAAGGCACGCGTCGAGGATGCTATGAACGCAACTCGTGCGGCCGTCGAGGAAGGCATCGTCGCAGGTGGCGGCGTCGCTCTCGTTCGTGCGGCCAGCGTGCTCGACGGCTTTAAGGCCGACGAGGGCGACTCGGATGAGGCGATCGGCGTCAACATCGTTCGTCGTGCTCTCGAGGAGCCGCTTCGCCAGATCGCCGGCAACGCCGGTCAGGAAGGCGCAGTGGTCGTCGGCAAGGTACGCGAGGGCGAAGGCGCCTTCGGCTACAACGCCGCGACTGAGAAGTACGAGGACCTCATCAAGGCCGGTGTCATCGACCCCGCAAAGGTCACCCGCACCGCTCTGCAAAATGCAGCCTCCATCGCGGGCATGATGCTCACCACCGAGGCCATGATCGCCGAGATCCAAGAGGAGAAAGGCGGCGGCCACGGCGGCGGCGGCATGGGCGGCATGGACATGGGCGGCATGGGAATGTAATTCCCTCTTACAAAACTTACGACGCGTAAAGCGTGGTAACTACAGAGGCCTCGTCATCCGACGAGGCCTTTTTTGTTTTGCACAACGTGTTAATATGTCTCGAAACAACAAACCACTTTAGGAGGGCAACCACATGTCGAGGTTAGGACTCACGACGACACTTCTGTTCATATTCGTCGCAAGTTGCGCGATGGCTCGCGCCCAGTGCCGCGAAGCCGGGGGCATCCAGTTCGCGCGCGGCAAGACCAGTGGCACTGTGAACGGCACGGTGAGCGCGGGCAAGGCCATCTGCTACAAATTTCGGGTGTCCGCTGAACAAGCAGTGAAGGTCGTCCTCAGGTCGCCCAACCATGACGTCCGTTTTGGCCTTTCTCCGGACGCGTTTGACGCGGATGAAGTGGCCTCTGACACGGCGGATTGGGAAGGGGTTATTAAGGGGAAATACGTCATCAGCGTGCACGTCGCAAAAGGCTCCGACACTTTCACTCTTGTTGTCACCATTTCGCCAGGCGATCTGACCGGCGCTAACGCTCCTGCCGACGATGCGAACGGTCTCGATCCCACGTCGGTCGCCGCCGATGGAGCAACACCGAAGGACTTTGCTCCCGCTGGCTGGAAGGTCGGTCAAACGGCGAAGGGTGATCTGAACGGCGACGGGCAGGCAGATCTGGTGGTCAACCTGGTGACAGATGACACGCCGGACGACCGGTCCGGCACCGACTCGGCACCGTCGGGACAAGCGTTACTGATCTTGCTGGCGGACCATGGAAAGCTGCGCCGCGCTGCTCTCAACACACAGTTTCTCGCGACGGAATCTCCGCAGTACAGCCTAGATCTTGCGATCAAGAACGGCGTGCTGACCGTCAAAGAGGACTACGGAATGAGCGATGTTGTTGTGAATACAATTCGGTTTCGCCTGGATCCGGCCTCGCATCGTTTCCTGATGACGGGCCAGGACCGCGAGTTTTACACTCGGCCACTAACCGGCGACACCCGGAAGACGAGCGACAACTACCTGACTGGCATTCGCCTGACGACCGTCGGCCATTTCCGCAATGGAGCGATCGCTCGCGAAACAACTACGCAGGAGCGACTAACGGGCAAAAAGGTTTATTTCGAGGGCGTCAAGTGATCTCGCCGGGAAAAGTCCGGCGGCCACGGTGGCGGCATGGGCGGCATGGACATGGGCGGCATGGGAATGTAATTCCCTCTTACAACACTTGCGACGCGTAAAGCGTGGTAATTACAAAAGGCCTCGTCACCCGACGAGGCCTTTCTGTTGCGGAGTCTCCCAAATCTTCCTTGGTGTGCTACGCTCAGTCACCTTCTGCTGCAGGTCTAAACATATGACGCGAAAGTGCAAATCGAGTGCGGCCTTGTCGGGTTGGGTCTGTGAGTTTTTGATAGTGACGCTGCTTCTCGCCGGATGCGGCGGGTCTAGTAATTCGCCCTATGGGGTAGGAGACCTGAGCAAAACGCAGTTGCCCACGGTCGATGCGAATGAGCCGTTCCCGGCTATGAGTTCGGAAATGGTCGATGCATTTATTGTAGAGATCCCGGACCTCGGCAAGCACCGCGACGAGGTGCTGGCGGCCGAGCGCGATGCGATCAATGGCATCCTGACCGAGCTCAGGGCAAAGTCGCGAGCGGGCAACGCTAGCGCTCTGACCCTTTCACGAGAGATCGACGTTCAGAGCCAAACAGCAGAAGGCTCTCACCCACTAAAAGATCCTTCTGAATGGCATTTTAGTCTGATCCCCGCGGCAAACGCCCAGGGACCGAGCTTGGCTGGGCTGGGTGGTGTGCAGCAGTATCTCATCGGCCACCAGATCGGATTTTTTATGGTGGATGGAGAGCCCAGCAAATCTGACAGGGGGACAAGCAAGACCGTCGAGATGAAGGACGGGGGCACAGTCCAGGCGGTGGTGGAGCTCTCGGTGAATAAAGATGGATCCGTGAGTCTGGATCTCACGACCAAGGTCTCGATGCCCGTTTTCGGGCTAGACGCTAATTCGAAGGTGAAGCTCACCGGAAATCTATGTCCCGACGCCGATGGCAAACTCGATCTCAAGATAGAGAGCGGCTCCAACGGCCGGGCTGGCAGCGCAGGCTCAGTCATCTATGACAAGAGCCTTAACGCGAGGATCAGGGCTTCGGTGAATGATGACGCTGAAGTTGCCGGCATGGATGTGGACCTGAATCAAGGAACGCGATCTACCGCGGGCGGGCGGCAAGTATACGTTG
>JBJMGO010000275.1:0-4454 GCA_045807825.1 Pyrinomonadaceae bacterium
AGACCATGATCTGCCTGAGGTGATATTGCATACGTGCGGTGCCGATCGCGCCGGGCGAGCAGCCGATGATCAGTGCCGGTTTGCCGTCAAACGCGCTGTCGCCGTAGGGACGCGAGGCCCAATCAATGGCGTTCTTAAGATGACCGGGAACTGAGTAGTTGTATTCGGGCGATGAGAACAGAATGGCATCCGCCGCTCGGATCGCCGCCTTGAACTCGGTGACCTTCTCCGGCGGATTTGGCTCGAGGTCCTCATTGAATGGCTCAAACCCGCCGATGTCGTAGATCTCTATCTCCGCACCATCGGGACACAGCTCAACCGCCGCTCGCAAAGCCGCAGTGTTGTAGGAGCCCGTTCGCAGGCTGCCCGAGATTCCGAGTATTCTAATGTCTGCCATTTACCCTCCAGAAAGGGTAATTGTAACCTCGCCTCACTCGCACGATTGTCAGGAGGCGAACGCTTGATCACCGAATGGACATTCTCCAAACATTGCTCGATCTTTTTGCGCAGTACGGCTATGTCGTTGTGTTTTTCGGCGTGATGCTCGAGAATGCGGGCCTGCCCGTGCCGGGCGAGACGATCCTGCTCGCCGCTGGATTTGCGAGCGCTTTAGGGATATTCCATCTTCCGCTCGTCATGCTGATCGCGGCGACAGGAGCCGTGGTTGGAGACAATATCGGGTATTGGGTCGGGCGGCATTTCGGCCGGAGCGTCTTTGAGCGGTTTGGGCGTTACCTCTTTCTGACGCCTGCGAGACTCGCGCGAATGGACGCCTTTTTTGAAAAGCACGGGAGCAAGACCATCTTCGTCGCGAGGTTTATCACCGGGTTACGTGTGTTTGCAGCGCTTTTCGCAGGCGCGTCCAAAATGCCGTGGCGGACATTCTTTCTCTACAATGTCGCCGGTGCTATTCTCTGGGCGATCGTTATTGCCCTGCTCGGTAATATCTTTGGCCACAGTTGGCCGATCCTCGAAAAATGGATCGGCCGCAGCGGCGTTATCATGTTGGTGATCGTCGGCGTCGTTGCGGTGATAGCCTGGCGAATAAAGGTGCACAGGGACAGCAGCGACGACGCTCCTAAAGACTTATAGACTGCTTAAATCATCCTTCTGCTCTCTCCAACTCCCCTCGCTTCCACAGCGCGAGATCTGCGGCGGCTGCATACGTGCTTTGCATAAAATCAAGCAGGTCCTTCTCGGGCGTCTCCGACTGTCGAACGGCATTGTATGGCAGGATGAATTCCTTTAGATTCAAATTGTACGAGCCTTGCGCCGGCAGCACTTTTGCTCCGCTGAGTCCATCTGGCTCGGGAGCGGCGTAGGCATAGAATGCAGGCTCTTGGATGGGACCGCCGCCGCACCAAAAACCATGGCTGATTACTTTGTGCGAGTAGGCCTCGCGAGTGATGTAGTCCGCACCATCCCGCTCCGGAGCCCTCTCGCCGTTAAACCTCGTCACAGCCAGGTCAAAGCTGCCCCAGAAGAAATGCACCGGGCTCGATTTGCCCAGGAACCGCGAGCGAAACTCCTCAAACGCACAATTCGTCCACGTCAGGATCGCCCGGAACCGCTCGACGTACTCGCGGTCGTACGAGGCATGCTGCGTATCCTCGGTAAAGCGTATCGGATCGGTTAACTCAACCGGCATCGTCCAAATCTTTACGTCGATGCCCAGCTCGCGCAAGGCTGCCATCACTGCGCCGTAAAAGTCCGCAACCGTTCGCGGATACAGCTTTATGGAGCGCAGGTCGCCGCTCCCGCACTTTATGAGCAGCTCGTGCGATATAAAATCGAATTCGATCGTAAAGCTATTCGCCCCCTCGTCGAGCAGCGGAGTGGTTAGCCCTCGCGGCGTGACCCGGAGAGTTGAGTTCCAAAAATGGTTGACGAGCGGGGTCTTGGCGTTCGCGATCTTGCCGACGATCTGCGCCCACATGTGCAGAGTGGAGAGTGTGTCCTGCCACTCCGAGAGGGGCAATTCTGGTAAGGCTGTCTTGGTCATCTTTAACTCGCTCTAACCTATCCGCACCGAGAGCATCGACACCGATCCTCCGTCAAAACCGTCAACGGGGAAGCTCACTGCATCGTCATCCATCTGCTGTGCAAGCACGTACAGCAGCGGAAGATAGTGCTCAGGTGTTGGCACCGACAGAAGTGCGTCCTTACCCATCGTCTCGTACTCGATGAGCGGGCGATGCTCGCCCTGTAACATCAGCTCTCGTGCAGCGGTCTCAAACCGCATCGCCCAGTCAAAAGCCTCCACATTGTCACGGCCCCAGGCATACGTGTGCAGGTTGTGCGCGATGTCGCCGCTGCCGATAACAAGCACGCCCTCGTCGCGAAGCGGCCGCAACTTGCTCGCAAGCTTGTAATGCCACGCCGCCTCACGCGTCTCATCGATCGACAACTGCACGACCGGAATGTCGGCCTCCGGAAATGCGTGACACAGCACTGACCAAGTGCCATGATCGAGGCCCCAATGAGCTTCGTCCGCCGCGGGCTCATTGCCAAGCAGCTCGATCACGCGAGCCGCCAGCTTAGGTGCGCCGGGTGCGGGATATTGAAATTCAAAAAGCTCTCGCGGAAATCCGCCAAAGTCATGTATCGTCCTCGGCCGCTTCATCGCCGTGACCGCGAGTGCGGGCACGTACCAATGCGCCGAGACGCACAAGATGGCCTTTGGGCGAGGCAGGCTCTGACCGATATTCGCCCACCCACGCGTCCAGGCGTTGTCGGCGAGGGCGTTCATCGGATTGCCGTGGCCAAAGAATATCGCGGGCAGTCTCTCGCTCATTTCTGCTCAGTATGACACACGCGGAATTGTCATTGGCGGTGGATGGCAGTAGCATTGGCTAGCTTCCCGAATTACAACTTGAGCTTAAGGAGAATCGTGCATATGTTTCGTCGCTGCTTTGCCATTGTGCAGGTCGTGCTGCTCGTCGCGGCCGGGATCGTCGCCCAGACGCCGCAGTATCCGAATTATCCCTCCGAGACGCCGCCGAATTTCAGGCCGAGGAATGCTGGCTTCGACTTTGAGCGTCGCGACGTGATGATCCAGATGCGCGACGGCGTAAAGCTGCACACCGTGATCCTCGTGCCAAACGGAGCAAAGAATGCACCGATCCTGATGACGCGCACACCGTACAACGCGTCTGCGCTGACGACTCACGAGGCGAGCTCGCATCTCGCGAGCAACCTTCACTACGACAACACACTCTTTGGCGTGTACGACAACGCCGCCGACATCATGATCGATGGCGGGTACATCCGCGTCGTGCAGGACATTCGCGGCAAGTACGGCTCGGAGGGTGATTTTGTCATGAACCGCCCGCTCCACGGCCCGCAAAATCCGACGCCTGTGGATGAGTCGACCGACACCTACGACTCGATCGACTGGCTCGTAAAAAACGTGCCGGAGAGCAACAAGAAGGTCGGAATTCTCGGCATCTCATACGACGGATTTCTCCCTCTGATGGCCGTTGTAAATCCGCATCCCGCTCTCAAGGTCTCTGTGCCGATGAATCCGATGGTCGACGGCTGGATGGGTGACGATTGGTTTCATAATGGGGCGTTCAGACAGATCGGTTTGTCGTACATATACGAGCAAGAAGCGACGCGTGATAACTCAGTCGCGTGGTGGTTCACGGATTACGACGACTACAGCACGTTCATGCGTGCCGGCAGTGCGGGTGCTATCGCCAAACAGCGTGGAATGGACAATATTGGTTTCTGGAAAAAGATCTCCGAGCATCCGGCGTACGATAAATTTTGGCAGGATCAGGCGATGGACAAGGTGCTCGCCGCCCAGCCGCTGAAGGTGCCGATGATGCTGGTGGCGAGCCTTTGGGACCAGGAGGATATCTACGGTGCTCCCGCCGTTTACAAGGCCATTAAGCCCAAGGACACGAACAACGACATGGTCTACATGGTCCTCGGCCCGTGGCATCACGGCCAGGAGATCCGCGAGGGCGACCACCTTGGGCCGATAAAATTTGGCAGTGACACGTCGTATTACTTTCGCCACGAGATCCTCGCACCGTTTCTCGCCCATTACCTGAACGACGACGCACCGAAGATGGACGTCGCTACTGTCAACGCTTTCGAGACTGGAACCAATCACTGGCTGCGCTTGCCGACGTGGCCTGCGGGATGTGAGCAGGGGATGTCAAAGAGTGGATGCGCGACAAACGCGACGCCCGTTTATCTCGAATCGGACGGTCGGGCCTCGTCGGGGTCTCCTGCGGCTGGCGATGCCTACGACGAGTACATCTCGGATCCTGCAAAGCCGGTTAATTATCGGCATCGACCGAATCGGCCACAAGGCTACACGGACGAGCTGACGTGGTGGCAATGGCTGGTCGATGACCAGCGCGAACAGTCGGGTCGCCCGGATGTATTGACCTACGAGACCGATGTGCTGACTTCGTCGATAAAGATCGTCGGACAGCCCATCG
>JBJMGO010000276.1:0-7794 GCA_045807825.1 Pyrinomonadaceae bacterium
ATACCGACCTTTTTATATCTCTCCAAAACCATTTTTAAAAAGATTTTCTATCTCAGCGAGTGCCTCATCCGCGTCAGCGCCCTCAGCCGAGAGGACGACCACCTTTCCGTGACCGGCGGCGAGGTAAAGTATGTCGAGTATCGACCGTGCATCAGCCTCGATGTTCCTATCTTCACGCCGCAGCGTGACGCGAGACTTGAAGTTCGCGGCGCATCGCACGACCTGTGCGGCCGCACGAGCGTGCAGACCGAGTTCGTTTATGAGCGTCAGGCGGCGCTCAGGCATCCTTCTTCAACTTTTGAGGCTCCAGTAGCACTCCCGCACGCGTGATCGACTCTTTGCCCTGCTGCTCGACCTCGCGTGCAAGATCGGCGAGAGAGATCTCCTTGTTGAGCGACGCCAGCTTGATGACCATCGGCAGGTTCACGCCCGTGACGATCTCGACGTCGCCGGCCTTGTAAAACGTCGCGGCGATATTGGTTGGCGTTCCGCCAAACATGTCCGTGAGCAGCAGCACGCCGGCGCCGCCCGTGACCTCGGCTATAGCCTGTTGAATTTCGCCCTTCGCCGCCTCGACATCGTCATGCCAGCCGATCGACACAGCACGAATGTTCCCAATATCGCCGATCACGGCCTCCGCCGCGGTCAGCAGCTCGGTCGCGAGCTGCCCATGGGAAATAATGACCCCTCCGATCTTGTTCATAAACTACTTTTGTAGGTCGCGATGTGTTACCGACGCGTCGAAGCCCTGGATCGCCAACGCCTCACGAACGCTATTCGCCACCATCACCGACCTGTGCCGGCCGCCAGTGCAGCCGATGCCGATGGTAAGGTACGACTTCCCTTCGCGTTGGTATTTTGGCAAAAGGTACTCGAGCAGTGCATTAAATCGATAGATGGTCTCGCCGACCTCGGGCTGATTATTTAGGTACTGTATGATCTCCGGGTCCTCGCCATGCAGGTGCTTGAGTTCCTTCTGAAAATACGGATTCGGCAGATGCCGAACATCGAACATCAGGTCCAGCCCACGCGGCGTGCCGTACTTGTGGCCGAAGGAAACGACCTCGACCTTCATCGGGACCCCTTCGTCAAACCCGCTGAATTTCTGCACGATCTGCTGTCGCAGAGTGTGCACCGTATATTCGGACGTGTCGATGATCAGGTCCCCTAGCTTGCGAATATGCTTGAGCGCCTTTCTCTCGGACTGGATCGCGGCCAATAAGCCTTTGCCCTTATCCGCGGGGTGCGGACGCCGCGTCTCTGAGAATCGCCGCTGCAGGACCTCGTCAGATGCTTCGAAAAACACGACGAATGGCGACAGGCCGCGACGCTTGAGCTTCTCTAATTCTCCGGGAAAGTCGGCGAGGAATTGCCTCTCTCGAATGTCGATCACTAGAGCGGCCTTGTGAATGGCGGCACGACCATTATCGGTAGGTATCAGCAGCCTCCCAAAAGGCTGCAGCATCGTGAGCGGCAGATTGTCGACGCAAAAGTAACCCAGGTCCTCGAGAGAGTCGGTGGCAGAACTCATCCCGGATCCGCTTAGGCCCGTGATCATCACGAATCCGGGAAGGTCCTTTATCCTGCGCCTTTCTGGCGGCATAAAGTGCTCTTGCCTTAAGGATGTATCAGGCCGTAATTGCCGTCCGTACGTTTAAATAGGACAGCCGCGTTGTTCTTGTCGCTGGAATCCCTGAATGCCACGAAAGCATGCGCTCCGGAATCCAATTCGATCGCCGCCTCGTCCGGCGTCATCGGCTTTGCGTCGCCGCCGTCCATGTCGATGATCCGCGGAGCCGTCGCAACGAATTCAGCCCGATCGGCCGGCTCAGCGACAACCACGCTGGTCTTCGTGCCTCTGTGCGAGCGGTCAATAAGTTTGTCGTGGATCTTGCGCGCCTGTTTCTCGAGCTTGTCGATGGTCTGCGTCAGCGACAGGTACATGTCGCTGTCGGTCGAGCTGGCGGTCAATGTCTCGCCGCGCCACGTCATTACTATCTCGGATCTATGAAAGCCCGGCTTTTGGACCTCCAAAATGACGTGAGCGCTTGCCGGTTTTACATCAAATAATTCTCCGAGCCTCGAGAAATGCTCGTCCACGTGTGCCTTAAGTGCTGGTGTAACGTCGATGTGTCGTCCTGTAAATTCAAAATTCATATGACAGTTTTCCTTTCCCGCGATCCAGGGATATTCATCTGGTCGCGATATTTAGCTACTGTTCTGCGTGAGAGTTTCACGCCCTCCTTGCTCAGGACCTTGGCTATTTCATCATCTGTTAAGGGATTCTTCGTATCCTCCTCCTCTATCATTTTCTTGATCCTCAGTTTGAGAATGCGGGTTGAGACTTCCTCGCCCTCTTCATTGAGCATTCCCTCGCTAAAGAATCTTCTTAACTCAAGTACACCCTGCGGAGTGTGTGCGTACTTCCGATTCACGACGCGGGAGATCGTCGAAAGGTGCATGCCGATATCCTCCGCTACATCCTTGAGCATCATCGGCTTGAGATGCTCGACACCGTGATCGAGGAAATCACTTTGCCGCCGCACGATACATTCGACAACGCGATATATCGTCTGCCGGCGGTGCTCGATGTTCCGGAGCAGGTCGACCGCAGAACGGACCTTCTCTTTAATAAAATCCTTGGTCTCTTTTGTCGTGTCCGGCTTTTGCAGCATGCCGTTGTACGTGGGCGAGATCCGCAGGCGAGGAGTGCCGTCATCCGTGAAGTAGATCACGTAATCCTCGTCGAGCTTCTCGATGTAGACCTCGGGCGAGACAAAAATCGCCTCCTCGGTTGAATACCGGCGTCCCGGATACGGATCTAATTCGCGGATCTTTTGGATCTCGCGGTCAAGCTCATGGACCTCGACGCCAGTCGCCTTCGAGAGATGTCCGAGACGATGCGGCTGCAGGTCCTCGAGATGATCGCGCACAAGCCTATGGGCGAGACTATCTTTTTCGCCATTCGCCTCAAGCTGCGCCAGGAGCGATTCACGAACGTCCATCGCACCGCACCCAACCGGATCGAGCTGCATCAATTCGTGACGCGCGGCCTCGGCGGTCTCAGGTGAACAACCGACGGACGACGCGATGTCCTCCACACTGACGGTAAGACGGCCGTCCTCATCCAAATTTCCGATGATCTCGCTCGCCGATCGCTGCTTGATCTCGCTCATGTCGAGCAGATTCAACTGCCATTCGAGATGCTCGGAGAGGTTTGGCGAGTGCGTCAGAAACTGCTCGAATGTCGGAGCGTCGTCCTTGTACTCGATCTCCTGCGTGCGATAACCGGGGTCAAGATAATCCTGAAACTCCCTGCCATAGTCAATCTCGTCAAACGCATCGGCAGTATCGGGATGAGCATCGTCATCGCCGTCAACGTCTGTCGTTCGTTCTTCAGTTCCGTTTAGGGAGGAGCCGTTCGGTATGTCCGCCTCGATCTCTGCGAGTCGGTCGGTGCGGGCTTCGGAAACGGCGTCGGCGTCGGCGTTAGTGCTGGCGACGTTCTCAAACCCGTCATTGTCGCCGGTCGAGTTTTGATCGAGGATCTCGCTTGAGATCTCCTGCGTCTCGTCGCCGGGCATTACCTCCTCGAGGACGGGATTCGCGACCATCTCCTGCTCGATGAGCTCATTGAGCTCGAGCGAGGTCATCTGGAGCATCTCGATGCGCTGCCGCAGCTGCGGCGTGAGCACCATTCTTTGCTGGAGTTGATGGGTGAGCCTTAGGGAAGACATAAACCGCTCAAGCAGTTAACAGCCAAAGTTGAAGGAACGTAGCAATAACCGTTCCAAACTGAATTATAACCGTATTTGCTGAGGATTGCGAAAAATGTCCGCTAGAGCGTGAAGCGCTCGCCGAGGTACAGGCGTCGAACCTCGACGTCATTCACAAGCTCCGCAGGCGTCCCCGCCCTTAGGATCTTACCGTCCGAGAGAATGTACGCACGGTCCGTGATGCCGAGGGTTTCGCGGACATTGTGATCGGTGATCAGGATGCCGATACCCTGCCTTTTGAGGTACAAGATGATTTCTCGAATGTCATCGATCGCGAGCGGGTCGATCCCTGCGAAAGGTTCATCGAGGAGAATGAATCTCGGCTCCGTGGCCAGGCAGCGCGCGATCTCAACACGGCGACGTTCACCGCCCGAGAGTGCATCGCCGCGAGTCTTGCGAACGTGCTCGATGCCGAATTCGTTCAAAAGCTGATCGAGCCTCGCAGCGCGGTCTGCCCTAGACATCTTCATCGTCTCCAGCACGGCGAGAATATTTTGTTCAGCCGTAAGCTTGCGAAAGACCGATGCCTCTTGCGGTAGGTAACCAAGCCCAAGCCGCGCGCGGAGATACATCGGAAGCCTCGTCACGTCGCGGCCGCCGAGGGAGACATTGCCCGTCTCCGCGTTTTCGAGCCCGACCAGGATGTAGAACGTCGTCGTCTTGCCTGCACCATTTGCACCCAGCAGACCGACGATCTCGCCCTCGCTTACCGCAACCGAAACATCATCGACCACACGCCGGCCGCCATACGTTTTTTGGACATGCGAAGCCTCGAGCGACAGCCCCGGCGCAGTCGCGACCTCAGTGGATTGTGCAGCGGCGTGTGCACCGTTGGTGTCGTTCATCTATTGCGGTTTAACCTTGTAAACGGAACGCGTGCGGCCATTCGTGGCCGGTCTCGGCTTGCCCTCGGTCACAACCTTATTCTCGCGCATGTTGAACGTCATTTGAGCAGCTGAGGAGGCTCCATTTTCGGAATCGGTCACCGTCGCCGGGTCTCCGCGAAGAATAGCGATATCATCCGCGGCCGTGTACTGCGCCCAACTGCCGGTACCGCGACGGCCCGGCTCTGTCATCAGAACATTCCCCTCGGCGACGGTCTTCGACAGCTCATTCTTTTCGTCGAGATACACATCTACCGACGCCGCGGACATACGATCCGTGCCTTGCCGTATGTCTACCGAATTACGGTACTGAATCGTCCTCGAGTCCCGCTGGTAAAGCATCGAAGCGGCCGCGACATAAACCGGTTCCTTTACGTCCCGACCATTCTTGTGACTCTTTACGTTGTACAAGGCGCTCTGCACATTCCCGTCTGAGCGGAATGTACCTGCCTTTTGATCGATCACCAGCTTGTCACCGCGAACGTAGTTGTTCTCCTGCCACGCGCGGGGACTGCCGGTGTAGATCGCCGTCTCCGCGTTATTATCGATCTCAGCCGCCTCGCCGGTGACAAAAACAGGCCTATCGGAGCTCGCAAAAGGACCGGCGTCACGCATCTGTTTTTTGCTGTAGTACGTCGTTGCGACGCCGCCTCGCAGATACGCTTTGTTGTTTTGCGAATCCATGTCGATCTCGCGAGCCTTGCCGCGTGCACGCGAGTCCCACACAGTTGGTTCGCCGCCGCGGAGTCGGACGACTTGATCCGCCTGGGTGAACGACATCTCCTTCGCTATCGCATTCTTATCGAGCTCGTTGTACTTGGCGTTACCACTCGCATCCATTCGCTCAATGTCGTTGGTCTTATCACCAAACTCTGCACTCAGCTTATCGGCCGATACATACTGCGGACCGCGGCCTTCTTCCGCAACGGTTCGCTCGCGAGTGACCTTCGCCTTAAGTCCGCCTTGGCATGCTTTCACGTTATTGCCCGCCGGGAAAAAGTCGCAATCAAACCGTGGCGCGTTGATCGTCGTCCTAAAGTTGTTCCTGCCCGGGTTGAGCGGCTCGACGTACAGCTCGGCGTTCCCGACAGCCTCGGCACGCCGGATATCCTTGCCGTTTTGCTGGAATGTGGTTTTTACCGTATCGGCGGTAACTCGCTTGTTTGCAGAATCGGGGGCATTATTGGGAGCCGAGAGATTGATCGTCGTCCGCCCGTCGGTCCGCATCGCGTCCACAAGTCCTTCGCCCTTGAAGGTAAGGCCGATCCCATTCGCCGCAGTCATTACAACGTTCGAATACCGCGGGTTGCTCTGGGATGGAGTCAGTTCAACACGGCTCCCTCCGACGGCATTAGCGTCAGAGAGCACCTTAGCGTCGTTATAGCTGACATTTAGCTCCGGAGCGGCGACCGTCATGACTCGCTCGGGCGTAGTTTGCTTAGCGGCCGCGTTGCCGCGCATTATCGCGTGTCTGACCTTGTTGTCAGGGAAAAGGTCCGCGTAGATCGTGTCTCCCTTAAGATAATCGGCACCCTGCGTAATCTCAGCCGAGCCGGTGAGCGTCGCCTTCTGAGCGTCCGTCTCATACACGATCTCGCTCGCGCGAATGTCGGTATTCTTGTCCTGCGCGTTTGTGACTATATGAGCACCATTCTTCAGCTCGTAACGCGCGCCGTCCTTGTTGAACAACGCATACCCAGCGTCCACGGTCGTCGGCGCTTGACCTGCCGGCGAAGAAACGATGTGCACGTTTTCCCAAAGCTCAAGCTTGGTGAGGCTGGGCGTCTTGTTCTCACCGCCGCCAGCCATGAAGGCGACTGCACGCGAGGCCTGAACATCCGTTGACTGGTCGCCGCCCGTCTTCGCCTTTGAGGCGATATTCGCATTTACGCCGCCGTTGAATTCGATCCTATTTTGGATCTGATCGAGCATCGCCGATGCCGCGTTGATCTTTGCGTAGCGCACGCCCGACTTCATCAGTTCCGGCGTTTCAAAGCTCTCTATCTCTACGTCCTTTAATAGATCGATCTGCTTGTCCGCCATTCTCACGGTTGCGCCGAATGACTTGCCTCGGATCGTGTCCCGCTCAAACTCGACCGCTTCATCGGCATCGGCCGTCTCGGTCCTCTTTGTATAGACGATATTATTCGTCTTCACCTTCAGCCCTTGCGGCGTCTCGATGTTGACGTTGTCCTTGAGATACGCAGTGAAGTTCTTATCCTCCTCGGGGACATACAGCGCGTTTTGAGAACTCAGCTTGCTCGTGTTGCCGTCTTTGTCGTAGACCTCCAGATACATATTCCGGAGCTCCTGGTGATTGTCGGAGAAGGTCTTCGCGTAGTCGGCCTTGATGTAGTACTTTGGCGTGCCTTGGTCGCTCTCGAGCCGCTCGTAATTGTTGACCTCGGCAATGACGTCAGTTGAAAGGTGGGTGTGCTCGCTCTTGAGCTTAAAATCTGAACGCGTGCCTCCGCGGTAAAATCCGGCTGCGACGATAATGACCGCGACGCCCATTGCGGCGAGCGCGACATAACGTGCAATTCGCGGAAGATTTGCACGCAGCTGGTAGCTTTTGATGTTTGCTTCGGTTGCGGCCACTGATTCAGCTAATTATCTGCTCTGAGGTCCTCGACCACAAGTTGCAGGCGGGTGGTGCCCTGCCACAGATTGGCTTCGGGAATGTAAGCTAATTCGATGCGGCAGTTAGGTTTAAGCGTTTGCCCCTTTGATCGCTCAACGCCGTCCCACCATACTGCGTCGAATTGCCTGCCCGAGTCAGATAGGAGCCGCATCTTGAGGTGCTTGTCTTTCATCACATACGGCTCGTCACTCAGTACAAGGTTGCGTGTGAGAAACACCGGCTTAGGATTTCCCTGCCCAAATGGCTCAAACATCGATAATTGCTCCAAAAGCTTTAGGTCAAGCGTCTCCGGCGTCACAAGGGCGTCAATGTAGAGTTGCGGTGTCAGCTCGTCGTCGGCGAGCTTTGATGCAGCATACGTATTGAGGCCTGCGCGGGCGTCCGCGATCCGCTCGCTTTTGATCGTCATCCCGGCCGCAGCTGCGTGGCCGCCGTACTGCTCAAATATGTCACCGCAGCTATCGAGGGCCTCAAGCAGGTGAAACCCGGGAAT
>JBJMGO010000277.1:0-21688 GCA_045807825.1 Pyrinomonadaceae bacterium
CGTCGTAGTATTCGTGACCTCCCAACGATCCGTCTTTGTAAAATTGGTCCCAACCTGCGAGCCGCCGCCGTTGAAAGAGTTGGCGACAACGAGGCCCGCCCCGCCCGGAAGGCCGACCGTCGTCCGGTCCTGGTGGTCGAACTGGAATCGCGTCTCATTCACCGACGTCGGATTGATGATCATTGATTCCGTTAACTGGATCGTGTGCTGAGTCGCCTCCGCCTTTGTTCCTCGCGACGGCAGTGTGAATCCACCGCCGAGGAATGCGTTCGTCGAATGCGAGAACGCATATCGCGTCTGCAGGGTGTTCTTGTCGTTGATCTGAAAGTCGATCCGCGGGCTGATCGAAAAACGCTTTGTCGGCACGCGCAGCTCGCGATCGAAACGGGCAAAGTTGCCCGTCGCATCTAGAATGTCAGCGCCGATCACAGTAGCCGAGTCGTCAGTGCTTTGGTTAGCGTTGAGGAAGAATGACGATTTCTTCGCGCTGATCGGGCCGCTGATGTTCCCGCCAAACGTTCGCGTTTGGCTCGGAGCGCGGTTCACCGAGAACGGGTTACGCGAATTCAGCCTCGCGTCGTTGAAGTTGAAGTTGGTGCTGCCATGGAATTTGTCAAAGCCGGGCTTGGTCAAGATCTCGATGCGTCCAAATCCGACGCGATCATACTCGGCCGAGAAAGGATTTTGATTGATACGGATCTCGCGAATGGCTTCTTTTGGCGGCATCTGCCCACCACTAAATCCGTCGATGAGGATCTGACCGCCGTCCGGACCGGACCCCGAGCCTGCCATCGCCTGCAGAGCGGCAGTGAGCTGATCGGGATCGTCAGGCAAAGCCTCGATGTCCTTATCCTTAAGCACGGTCGCGCTTGCATTGGAGTTCGGGTCGCCGGAGATCTGATCGCCGGTATTCACGTTCACATTCTCCTGCACGCCCGAGACGGTGAGGATGACGATGAGGTCCGTCTTTTGACCGCTTGTGACCTCGACGGCGGTGTTCTCGTATAGAGCGAATTTCGGAGCCATTGAGCGAACGGTGTACACGCCCGGTTTGAGTCCCCCGATCGCGTACTCACCGCCCTTGCCTGCGATCGCCTGCTTCTGCGTGCCGTCCGCGGCGACAACTGTGACGGTCGCTCCCGGAACAACCGCGCCAAGCGCGTCCGTTACGCTGCCGCCGATACTTCCCGCCGCCTGTCCAAAGGCCGCTGCGGTACACAAAAAAGTGATGATCGATATGAAGAATGAAGTTCGTATGCAAGACATATATAACTCGCGTGCTTGTCACCGGGCGTGCACTTACACCACCACCCTCCCCAACGAGGAGGGGCCCATTAGATCAAATTTCCCCGGGAATATAGAGATCGACTAAACCGCAGCGATCACTCTGAGAAGGACTTTACGCCCTTTCGTGGCGAAAAGTTGCCTTTTCTTAAACATATGACGCCACCAAGATCGCACCGGTTAAGGCTTTTTTGCTCAACTCACCAACACAGGCGAACACCACTAGATGAAACACCGCTGATCGTTCCACTGTGACAAATATCGCGACTGCTTAAATCCGAGAGCATGTAACGGAGCGAATCTTCCCGCCTTTGCGGTTAAGATAAATTTCGATGGTCGCGATCGAAAGGCATCCATGAAGTGGCTCCGGAATTTCAGCTTTGGGACGTTCTTTACCAAGCTGCTGGGCAAGGTAGATGAGACCGATCTCTTTAACCGCGCTGCGCAGGTAGGTTTTTACTTCTCGTTCGCGTTCTTCCCGCTGCTGCTGTTTTTGACGACGCTCTTCGGCCTGGTGCTCGACAAAACGGACTCCCTGCAGGCGGAGCTCTATACCTATCTCTCACGGGTGATGCCATGGAGTGCCTTTCTGCTTGTCCGTTCAACGATGGAGGAGATCATTGCAAACAGCTCGAGCGGCAAACTTACCATCGGACTTGTCGCGACGCTATGGTCGGCGTCGGCGGGCGTGGACAGTCTGCGTTCAGCGATGAACGCCGTCTATGAGGTCGACGAGAGATCCGCCTGGTGGAAGCTCAAGCTCCAGTCGCTGTTGTTCACGTTCCTGTTTATCGTCCTCGTCGCCGTCGCTATTACCATAATCACCGCTGGCGTGAAGCTCGCCGAGACCGCTGCCGGCGATTCGGACATGGTGAAGTGGACGGTGCTCTCCGCTCAATGGATATTCCTGCTCGTCGTTCTGCTGTTTACGACCGCCGCGATCTACAACTGGCTGCCGAGCTTTGAAAGCTTTCGCTGGGTCTGGGTCTCGCCCGGGGCCATCGTCGCGATCATTTTGTGGGTCGTGCTCACCGCGGCTTTCAGGACATACCTGCATTATTTCAACTCGTACAACAAAGCCTACGGCTCGCTCGGCGCAGTGATCGTATTGATGTTATGGATGTACCTGACGGGTCTCGCCCTGCTGGCCGGAGGTGCGATCAATTCTATCCTGACCGAGATGTCGCCGTCCTCAGGCGCCGAGGAAGCTCAGGAGCACGAGCTCGAGCACCAGATCAGACAAGCAAAAAAGGCTCAGGAAAAAAAGAAGAAGAGTTAGTTCATCTTCGCCGCACTCAGCAGCGCCTCACGCATCGCGCCCGCTGTCCGCCAGCGGTTGGCGACGTTCTTTGCGAGAGCGGTCTCAATGACGAAAGCCACCTCACGCGGCACGTTCGGCATGCGCGAGCTGATGGGAATGATGGGCTTTTCGAAAATAGCTTTGACGGTATCCGCGATTCCCGCCTTGGGCGCGATGTCGAGCGCGTGTGCGCCCGTCAGCAAGCTGTAAGCCGTCATTCCAACGGCGTAGATGTCAGACGGCGGTCGCACTTCTTTGAAGTCACGCACCTGCTCGGGCGGCATGTACGCGATCGTGCCCGCGACGTCGCCGACCATCGTTACGCCGCTCATTCCAGTTTCTTTGAAGCTCTTAGACAAACCAAAATCCGTCAACTTAGCCGTCGAGCGCGGATATTCGCCGGCGATGAGAATGTTCTGCTCCTTGATGTCGCGGTGAACAAATCCAAGGTCGTGCGCGAATGCGAGTGCTGAGAGTGTCTGCTCGATGATGCTGACGACCTCCGTGTAAGCGAGCTTGCCACCGCGGTGTCGAGAGAGGCGTGACGCGTCCATTCCCGCTACGTATTCCGTGACGAGATAGATGATGCCGTTGTGCGTGCCGTGGTCGATGTAGCCGACAATGTTCGGGTGGCGCAGCGACGAGGCAACCTCGATCTCGCGCAGGAACCGCTTTACCGATTGCTCGCTCACCGCGACCTCCGGTAAAAGCGTCTTGATCGCAACGGCCCGCTCGCCACTCTCTGAACGTGCAAGCATCACGCTTCCCATTCCGCCCTGACCGAGAACGCGGATCATCTGGTAACCCGGGATCGGCTGCGGATTGGCTTTGAGACGCTCGCGGCAGTCATCGCAAAGGAATGACATCTTCGCGTCCGCGGACATCGCCTCAACCGATGCGGGAACGCCGCAATTCAGGCAGTGAACGCTGACGACGGATGGCTCGGACACGTCCATCTTCGCAGTCGAATCAAACTCCTCCAGCCCCGTCGAGACCTCGACCTCGAGCACCGTCTCCCCGCCTTGAATACGGTCGCCGCTCTTTAGGTAAGCTGTCTCGACCCGTTGACCATTTACATACGTTCCGTTGGTCGAGCCGAGATCGCGAATGAACGCCTGCGGCGGTGCGATCTCCAAGATACAGTGATGGCGTGAGAAGAACCGGTCCTGTGGCAGGCAAAAATGCGAGTCCTCGCCACGCCCGATCATGAACGTGTCATGCTGATCGAACGTGAACGCCCGTCCCGTTTGAGGCCCTGCTACAACATTCAAGCTAACGCGCATGGTGAGAAAAGAAGCTATCGAATGTTCCCTGCAATGGCTGCAATGATTATTAGCATCGTGATCAAAAAACTGATGCCGCCCATGATGATGCCGCCGATCGCCATATTCCTGCCGCCGTACTTTTCGCCGTTGGTGTTGACGTTTCGCAGGGCAATAAAGCCCGTGATCGCAGCGGGAATTCCGAGCCACAGTCCCCCATAACAGCACGAGACCGCCAGAGAAATGATGCCCAGGATCATCGCAACAGTCGCGAGCGTTTGATCTGGACGTGTGGTGACGCCGTAACCGCCGAACTGTTGCTGTGGGGTGGGACTTTGCTGCTGCCATTGTGCCGGCGGCTGTGCCGGCGGCTGGCCCCACGAGATCGGGTCCGTGACACGGGCACCGTCGAGCACCATCGTCGGCGGTTCCTCGCGATAACCACCAGGTGTCGGCTGCTGCATTGTCAGCAGCTCGCCGTCATCCAGGCAGAAGTTCAGCGTCTCGTCGCTGTAGATCTTGTTGCAGCGCGGGCATTGCTTCATTCCGAGTTAGTGTCTAAGTTGCATCCCTGAAAAAGCTATTTGGATCCCGCTCGAGGCATAGATCCCGATCACTCCTTGGGAGTAGCCATAGGTGTTTGGAATGCTGTTAACTTTTTGCCCATTGATATAAAGATCGATGGTGCCGCTGTTGTCGTGAGCTTCCAGGGTATTCGGAGCGCCTCCTTGTTTGATCGCGTCGGATTTCGTCCAGTTTACGACTGCCTTTTCGTCGAGCGGCGTGTGGTGGACGATGCGATACCGCTGCTTTTTCGAATCGATAAGAAAAGCATAATCCTGGATCAAAGGAATGGTCATGCTGTGAAAGACCAAGCCATACCCCATGGTGGTGTCGCCGTTATCGACATTTCGTACAGTCAGGACGGCATCGGCATCCACGGTTTTATCTTCGGCAGAGCCAACGAGAAGATAGTAGTGCCTGCTATCAGAGTTCTTAACCAAGAGTTCTGAGTCATTCGACTGGACCGAGACGCCCTTAGTGTCCTCAACTTTCCAGTCTTCTACAGAAAGCTCTTCTACGGACGTCCGCGACGAAGTCGAGGACGAAGTATTGGATGTACTCGTCGAGTTCGAGTTCTTATTTGATCTGGGTGAGTTGAAGTTTGCATTCGCCACCGCGTTCGCGACTTCACTCGCCTTGTTCCCGACATAGACGAACGCACCGATGATCCCGCCGCCGCACACCAGAATGATCGCTCCGAGAATGAGGAGTACCCAGATCCACGCTTTAGAGGATTTCTTTGCCGGCTGCATTGAGTACTGCTGTCCGTGCGGCTGAACGTTCCAACCCGGCTGCTGCTGTTGTTGCGGCTGTGAGAAGCTCTGCGGCTGCTGGGTCGGTCGCGGCTCCGCCATCGGATTTGTCGGCGGAGGCGGCGCGGTGTTCACGGCGTTGAGGACAGAGCCGTCCTCGAGACAGAAATTCAAATTATCGTCCGTGTAGGTCTTTTGACAGCGTGGACAAACTTTCATTTGCTTCCCTCAAGTTGTGAATTGGGTACCAGGATCGTGCACATTATAGCATCGAACGAAAAAAAGGCCGCGAGTGTTTCGCGGCCTTTCCATCGAGCTGTTTAGCGACTATTGATTGACAGCAAAGTTAAGGATGCTGCCCAGGATCGAGCCCAGGATAGCGGCCTTGCCATTCGAATAGTAACCATACTGGTTGCGGCCGTAGTAGCCGTCCTCATATCCACGCTGAAAGCCCTCGCGGAAGTAGTAGTTGTACTCGTCGTAGCTCACATAAGGAGCGTCGTAACCGTACGCACCGTACTGGTAAGGATCGGCACTGTTGTAGTCGAACCTCCAGTTGTCCGAGCGATCGGCACGACCTGCCTCAAAGCCCTGCTCGTAACCTTGCTGTACCGCACGCTGCAGCATCTGTGCACCGTACTGACTGGTGTAGTAGTACTGGCCGCCGCGATTGTACGCGTAGTTATTTACGTAGTTATCGTAGTACTGGAGATTCTGCAGCCGCTGTTGGTCGTACCTCAGCTGGTTCCAGTAGTTCTGCTGGTAACGATAGTAGTTATTCCTGCGCTCGTTTTGCAGCTCCTGCTGACGGCGAGACTGTATCGACTGCCAGTTGCTGTAATTCTGGCGATACTGATTCCAGTTCTGTTGGTAGTATTGCTGCTGCTGCTCACGCGACAGACGGGCTGCTGAGTTATTCCAGTTATTGTTGTTCGTCCTGTTGCGGTCATAGGTCTGGCCGTTATTGTTCTGCCAGGTCCGCTGCTGGTTCTGCTGCTGAGCCGCTCGCTGCTGCTCGTACTGTTGCCGCCGAAGCTGCTCTTGCTGTTGACGCTGCTGATCGTACGTTTGCTGACGCTGCTGGCCCTGCCATGTACGCTGCTGATTCTGCTGCTGGAGAGCCGCACGGTTCCGCTCCTCGATCTGTCGCTGCTCAGATTGACGACGAAGAGCCTCTTGCTGGGCACGCTGATTTTGCTGCCCCTGCTGCTGCTGCTGGGCCGCTCGCTGCTGATCGTACTGCTGACGGCGGTACTGCTGCTGCTGTTGATTTTGCTGCTGCTGCTGTTGCTGAGCCGCACGCTGCTGCTCGGCCGCACGCCGCTGAGCCGAATAGTCCGGACGCGTCTGCTGCGTTTGCGTCTGCTGTGTCTGTGTCTGGCCCTGGTCCTTTTTGTCGTCGCGATGACGACGGTTGTCCTGTGCACTAGCTCCGAGTGCCAGCACCGCCATCAGCCCGGCTGCGTATACTGCACCCAACGCTGTTTTGCCAAAATTCTTATTGAACATATGCGAGATCTCCCTTCCCAATTTCGAGGGCGATACTATCGTCCTGCCCTACTTATGGCAATGGGCGTTCCACAAGCAAAAAGCCCGTAAACACGGGCCTTTGATGCGATCACACTACGTTTTCGGGGCGGAATACCCGTTTTAGTCTATGCAATACCGCTACGGACGATATCGTGAAGCCTGAGTAACCCGACAGCCTTGCCGTCAACATCCAGAACCGGGAGAACAGCGATCTGGGAAGGTCGCTCTTCCATCATGCGCAGGGCGTCATAGGCTAGCGTCTGGGGAGTGGTCGTCGTGGGCGACGCTGTCATCATATCGGACGCCGTCAGCGTGCCGAATTGGTCGGGAGAAGTCCGCTCGATCGTCCTTCGCAGGTCACCATCCGTTACGATACCGATGAGCCGCGAGTCGCCGTCGACAACGTTCACAGCACCCAGCGCATGTCGAGAGATCGCGTGCACGACCTCTAGCCAGGTGGCGTCAGGCGTGATATCCGGACTAGGATGCATAAGGTCGCGAACGGAAATTGTCAGCCTCTTGCCAAGCTGGCCCGCCGGATGATTGATCGCGAACTCGTCTTGCGTCAACCCCTTCGCCTCCATCAACGTCATCGCAACAGCGTCACCTATCGCGAGGGCGACGGTCGTCGATGCGGTCGGGGCGAGATTGAGTGGACAAGCCTCTTTCTCCACACTCGCGTCGAGCATAACGTCAGATCGTGTACCGAGGGTGGAATCGGGACTGCCAATTATCGAGATCACCTTGCACGCCCGCTGTCGGATCGATGGCATGATCGCGAGCAGCTCGTCAGTCTCACCTGAGTTACTCAAAGCGATGACCAGATCGTCTCCCGCCACGACCCCTAGACCGCCGTGTAAGGCATCAGAAGGATGAATGAAAACCGCAGGTGTACCCGTACTCGTGAGGGTCTGCGATATCTTTTGCGCGATCACCCCGGATTTACCCACACCCGTGACAACGATCTTCCCTTTGCAGCTCATCAGCAGCTCGAGAGCACGGGCAACGTCGGCTGGATTGAGATTCTCGGCCGCTCGGCGTATAGATGCCGCCTCTATCTCCAGGATCTCGCGTACCCGCTCGTGAAAATCAAGTGAGGTTTTTGGTGTCATTCGGCCAGAGTCGCTGTCTGGATACGCTGGAATAATAGCATAGCGACATCGGCCGAAATCCTTTAACTGTTGCGTTTGTACAGTTCTCCCGCCGCCGCGGATGTAAACTGTTGCTCGTGAAGAAAGGGTCGTTGATCACGCTCACCGCTCGCGGGCTGTATTGCGAGAAAGGTGATTTTTACATCGACCCCTGGAAACCGGTCGATCGTGCCGTTGTCACGCACGCACATTCCGATCACGCCTACCGTGGCAGCGCCAGCTACCTTGTCGCCGCTGGAGGGCTAGGCCTCGCTCGGATCAGACTTTGGTCGGAAGAGGATCCAGATCCAAAAGTCGAAGGCGTGCCCTACGGCAAGCCGCTCGACATCAATGGTGTAAAACTTTCATTCCATCCCGCAGGTCACATCCTCGGCTCAGCTCAGGCACGCGTTGAATACAAAGGTGAGGTTTGGGTGGTCTCAGGCGACTACAAGCTCACGCCTGATCCGACGTGCCAACCGTTTGAACCTATAAAATGTGATCATTTCATCACGGAGGCCACATTCGGTCTGCCGATCTATCGCTGGCCGCGCCCGCAAGAGGTCTTCGGCGAGATCAACGACTGGTGGAGGCGAAATCAGGAGCGTGGGAAGGCATCCGTGATCTTCGCCTATTCGCTCGGTAAAGCACAGCGAATACTTGCCGGAGTTGACCCAACCATCGGCCGCATCTACTCGCACGGCGCGGTCGAGCGGCTGACGCAGGCGTACCGTGAGGCAGGCGTGAAGCTTCCCAAAACTACATACGCCGGTTCTGTCGAAAACAAAAAAGACTTCATCGGATCCTTGATCATTGGACCGCCGTCTGCCCAGGCAACAACGTGGGTCCGCAAATTTGGCACGCCGGCGACTGGCTTTGCTTCCGGCTGGATGATGGTCCGCGGCTCACGCCGGCAAAGAGCTGTGGATCGTGGCTTCGTCCTCAGCGATCACGCCGACTGGCCCGAGCTGAACGAGGCGATCCGCGCAACCGGGGCCGAGACCGTTTACGTAACCCATGGGTTCATGGACGAGGTCGTCCGCTGGCTAAAGGAACAAGGCATGAACGCGGTTCGCCTCAAAACGCACTTCCTCGGTGACGACGCTCCGGAGCTGATCGATGAGGAGAACGAGGCGAGCCTGCCGAAATGGCGCGTTTGAAGAAAAATCAGCCACGGATGAGCACAGATTGCTTTGATCAACATCTGAGTTCATCTGTGTTCATCTGTGGTTAATTTCTCATGAAGCTATTCACCGAACTTTACGTCGAGCTCGACCAAACAAACAAGACCAATGAAAAGGTCGAGGCGATGCGATTCTATTTTGAGCACGCAGCTCCGCATGATGCTGCGTGGGCGTTGTACTTCTTGTCGGGACGAAAGCCTCGCCAGATCGTGCCAAATAAGCTCCTCTGGCAGTGGGCCGTCGAGATCGCCGGCATTCCCGAGTGGCTTTTTGCCGACTGCTATCACACCGTCGGCGACATGTCGGAAACCGCGGCACTGCTCCTGCCGAGCAGGGATCTGATAGAGGAAACTCCGCTGCACGTGTTGGTAGAAGATCAGCTCCTGCCCTTACGCGGCTCCGATCCTGAGACGCAACACAATGCCGTCACCAAAGCATGGACGCGGATGAACTACTCACAACGTCTCGTCTACAACAAGATCATCTCGGGCGGATTTCGGGTCGGTGTTTCGCAGCTTCTCGTGGTGCGTGCGCTGTCACAGTTTTCAGAGCTCCCGACTGACGTCATCGCACATCGGCTGATGGGCGATTGGTATCCGTCTGCGGAGTTCTTTAACAAACTCACGAGCCCAGAACTCGAATCTGACGAAACTCCGATCGCGCGGCCTTACCCTTTTCACCTCGCGCACCAGATCGATTTTGCACCGGCGGAACTTGGCGATCTCTCGGACTGGCAGGCAGAGTGGAAGTGGGACGGTATTCGTGCCCAGGTCATCAAACGTGGTGGACATGTTTTCATCTGGTCACGCGGCGAGGACCTGATGACTGAACGCTTTCCAGAGATCGAGCAAGCCGCAAGGCACCTGCCAGACGGCACCGTCCTTGACGGCGAGATCCTACCGTGGCGAGAGAACCATGTGCTCGCGTTTCTCGAGTTGCAACGCCGCATTGGCCGAAAAAATCTCTCGTCAAAGATCCTTTCTGAGGTCCCTGTCGTGCTGCAGTGCTACGACATTCTGGAATACGAGGGAAAGGATGTCCGCACGTTCGACTTTCGAGCACGCCGAGAGTTTCTCGAACAAACGCTCTCCGAGTTACCTGATGGCTCACGAGAAGTGATCTTCGCAACAACGCCAATTGAGGCCGCGGACTGGCAGCACCTGGCGGAGAAGCGCGACGAAAGCCGCTCGCTCGGCGTCGAGGGATTTATGCTTAAGCACCGCCATTCGCCTTACCGCGTCGGCCGCCATCGCGGCGACTGGTGGAAATGGAAGATAGACCCGCTCACGGTCGATTGCGTGATGATCTACGCACAAAAAGGCAACGGCAAGCGTGCAAATCTCTTTACCGATTACACATTCGGCGTCTGGAAAGGCGACGAGCTTGTGCCCTTCGCAAAAGCATACTCGGGCCTCACCGACGCCGAGATCCGGAAGGTCGATCGCTGGGTCCGCGATAACACTCTCGAAACATTCGGCCCCGTCCGCGCGGTCAAACCAGAGCTGGTTTTTGAATTGGCATTCGAAGCGATCCAACCATCCTCACGTCATAAATCGGGAATAGCCGTACGCTTCCCGCGCATCGCCCGCTGGCGCGATGACAAAAAGCCCGAAGACGCAGATTCGCTTGAAACGATCAAGGAGATGCTCAACGCCTTCAAGGCGGAGCATCCGTCAAGCACGTGAAAAACGACCTCACCGTCACAAACATCTTCGATCTCGCCTCGCAGCGGTACCCGCATCTCAAGCTGACTAGCGAGGCATTCCCGCGCGTGCTGGCGACGCGACGGATCGAGGATGACGAGGCAGAATATTACGGCGCTATGCTGCCGCGAACTGCGGTGCGAATACTGATCGACTTCATCAACAAAACGTTCAAGCTTCGCAGCTGTGACATTGAGATCGACGGCAGTTTCCCAATGCCCTGCACGCAGTTTTACCGAAGGCGATGTGTGGCACCATGTGTCGCGAATCTCTGCTCACCGCAAAGATATGCCGAGATCGTGTCGCTCGCGCGCTTCTTTTTGCAGAATGACAAACGGCGATTCCGCGCATGGATCAGAGGACTGATCTCGGCGGCCTCAGACGAACTCGATTTTGAGAATGCCGCGGTTTACCGCGACATTCTTGAGGCGGTCGAGCGCTACTGGTCGCAGGATCGCTGGCAGGTTTGGCTGAATGATGCGATCGACACCTATGCGATCAAGGAAACGGGTGCCGGCTTCGCGCTCTACCTTGTGACACATCGCAATCGCGGCGTGCTTGGACGCAAGGTCTTTCGTGTCGATCGCGAGGACGCAGCGACTCCCGACGAAGCTCTCGGCCAGATCATCCGCAGCTTTTATGCGGTCCATCTCCCAAAGGAGATACGCGTGCCGCACGACTTTTATGGTCGCAAACAGTTGATCGAGGAATTGAGCGAGCGCTTCAACAAACCGGCGGTTGTCCGCATCTTCCGGCCCGGTGTCAACGCCGCACGCGGGCTCAACCTCACACATGATGAGGAGAAGATCGACCGCGCAAAGCCGCACGCGACACCGGAGCGTATCGCAGGTGAGCTCAAAAAGAAGTTCGGTCTCCCTAAGCCGCCGCTGCGCATCGAGTCCTTTGACGTCGCACACATCTCGGGCACCGGATTCGTCGCCGCCTCTGCCGTTTGGGACAACGGCAGATTTCTCTCGGCGGATTATGAGTTTGAGATCTCAGAGGAGAAAAGTGAGCTCGCCGCACTCGCCGCCTATGTCGAGAGCCACGTCCTCGCGAGTTCTCGTCCGCCCGACCTTGTACTCCTGGACGGAGGCAAGCCGCAAATGAATGCGGTTCTCAAGCAACTCAAGGATGCTCCCGATCGGCCGCCGATCATCGCCGCCGTTAAACCAAGAGGACGCCATTCCGCGATCGCTAATTTTCTCGAGGAAGAAGGTGGATCGCATCCATTCGACATCGACTCACCTGCTCACGCGATGCTGCAGCTTCTCAGGGACGAGGCCCACGATCTCTCCAATCGTGCTCATCGAGACTGGCGCGAGATGATGCCGTTCTACGAGCGCGAGGGGTTCGAGCACCCGCTCGTCGTGCCGCTCCGATTTCATGCCGAGAATGGCGGTGCCGACGATCTCATCCCGATCGATTCGCGCTAAAAAAGCCGGGACCAAAAGGCCCCGGCTGCAAAAAAAATGCACTTAGTTTTATTGTGCGCCGGAGCTTGTCCTTGCGCAGTGCCATGCACTGCCGCTGAAGAACAGATTTCTCTGGATGAGGAAATCTCGGCTGCCGAGATGCAGGTTTGCGAAAGAGCCGTTTGGCGCGACATAGCTGTTGCCAAAGGTCCATGCGCACTTGTCGCCATTCTCAGCACCGCTCGAGTCGTACCATGCGTTGAGGTCGGGATCGGTGGTCGCTTCTTCGAGCTCGTGCGAGAGTACGGAGATCGCGCCGTCAACACCGGCGTTGCCATTCGGGCTTGTCGACTGGATCGCACACGAGTTGATACAGCGTGCCGCGTTGCCGACAAAGGAATATCGTACGTGCCTACCCGCACTCGTAGTGCCGTCAGTGTGCCAGCCGCAGTATCGCGAACAAAATCCCGACGACTCGTTAACATTCGACGGCGTAATAACAAAGTAGACACCGTTCGAGTTGTATGGCAGGTGCCCGCCACCGATCGTGTTGCTCACGATGTTGAGAATGCTCGTGTCCGAGAGACTCGTCGACGTACCGCCGTAGGCATATTCGCCGCCATAGACCGCGGTGCCCGAGACGGGCTTGGCGCTGTATGTGGCGTTTATACGAAAATAGTCTGAGCTGCCGATATTGGCCGCCCAATCCCGAATGATCTGCTGTCCCGCCGGTGTATCGGTGCCGTTCCCGCGATTCCAGTTTCCGTACCAGATCAAGTAGATGGTCGGTTGGTTTATCACCGGCCCAGTGTGGGGAAGCAGCGCCGATGTATTGCCGGTGCTGCCTACGGGCGGTGCGGCGGCGCCGTGCCCCGTAGGTGCTGTTTCGCGCGCGTTACCGAGAAAATCGATCATCCGGTCTATGATCCGGTGCTCGACTCTGAGGCCGTCGTTGTTCTGTTGGGCGACGGTACCGGTCACGAATAACGCGACCAAAAAGGTCAGACTAAGTGCAATCTTACGCATTGATACTCCTCTTGTATTTGAATTCCCCCGCGGTTTAGGCGGGAGTGCATATTCGATCGAATGATGCCGGATGAGCACAAACGTACTTCTCGTATATAAAGAGCGAAGAACTACAATGCGTTAGCCCGAAAAGCGTTGATTGGATAGAAGGCTCGCCTTTCGATTGGAATGACGATAGGCCTTTTTAATAACCAGAGTCAAGCGAACTTGGCCGCTGTTGGAATTTTTTTCACAAAAACTTTGCGCGTGACCTGACGTATGAATCTAAGCACCTTGTATCTTTATATTTAGGTAAACATGAGATCGCTACTTTTCACCATAGTTTTCATCGCTTCACTTGTCGTCTCTGCTGCTGCGCAGCAGCTATATATTCCCCGCAATGTTGCCCGCGCCTATGCCGCCGGTACGCGTTCGCCGGATGGCAAGCCCGGGCCAAAGTACTGGCAGAACAAAGGCGTGTACAACATCTCGTTATCCGTCGCGCCGCCGAGCCGCACCGTCACCGGGACGGAAGAGATCACCTACACGAACAATAGCCCCGACACGCTGAACGAACTCGCGATACGTCTCGAGCTGAATTCACATCAACCTGAGGCA
The DNA here is from genome assembly GCA_045807825.1 of Pyrinomonadaceae bacterium. Taxonomy (GTDB): domain Bacteria; phylum Acidobacteriota; class Blastocatellia; order Pyrinomonadales; family Pyrinomonadaceae; genus OLB17. The sequence continues at coordinate 13,748 of JBJMGO010000277.1, forward strand.
CCGCGGGAGCAGCCGATCTCAACCGACTATCTCACAAGTGGCGTGCACATCGACGCTTACTCTGAAAACGGGAAGGCGAAGGAGTGGGATGAAAAAGCGAACGAGAAGCTTAGGGGAATGACGTGGTTCATGGCCAAGCTCGAGACGCCGCTTAAGCCCGCTCAATCAGTGAAGCTGGCGATAAAATGGCATTACGACCTCTCGGTCAAAAGCAGCCGCGAAGGAATGATCGATCCGTCGACCGCTTTCATCGCGTACTTTTATCCGCGCGTAGCAGTGTATGACGACACGGACGGTTGGGACACGGCGTTCTTTGTCGAGGGACACGAGTTTTATAACGACTTTAACGACTACACATTCCAGGTCACGGCGCCTAAGAATTTCATCGTCTGGGCGACCGGCGATCTGCTGAATCCTGACGAGGTACTCAAGCCCGAATTCGCCGCCCGTCTCAAGAGTTCGTTCAACAGCGATGACGTCATCCACGTTGCCACACTCAAGGAGTTGACCGACAAGGTCGTCACTCAACAGACCGACACGCTCACGTGGAAGTGGAAGGCCGACAACGTCTCCGACGTCGCGATCGGCGTCAGCGATCATTACATCTGGGACGCCGGCAGCGTTGTCGTCGACAGGACGAACAACCGCCGGGCCAGCGTGCAGGCCGCTTATGACGAGCCGTCAAAAGATTTCACAAAGATGGTCGGGTACGGCAAGCACGCGCTCGACTGGTGCTCCAACAACTTTCCCGGAGTTCCCTATCCGTATCAAAAAACAACCATCTTCCGCGGGTTCGCCGACATGGAATACCCGATGATGGTCAACGACAGCTCCAATCCGAATGACGATTTCACGCGTTTCGTCGCCGAGCACGAGATCCTGCACACGTGGTTCCCGTTTTACATGGGCATCAACGAGCAGCGTTACGGATTTATGGACGAGGGCTGGACGACGGCTTTCGAGAATATGATCGGCACGGACGATCTTGGACAGGCTCGGGCGGACCAATTATTCAAGGGTTTTCGCGTGCAGGGCTGGATCGAGAATCCTGCCGCCGACGCCGACTTGCCGATCATCAATCCCGGAGACGCGGCGACGGGTCAAGGTTTTGGCAACAGCGAATACGGCAAGGCCGCGCTAGGTTATATCGCGATCAAAGACATGGTCGGCGATGCGGAGTTCCAACGCATGCTCCGCGGTTTTATCGACGACTGGCACGGCAAGCACACACTGCCGTGGGATATGTTCAACGACTTCAACCGCATCTCAGGCAAGGACATGAACTGGTTCTTTAAGAATTGGTTCTTCGACAACGGCTACATCGACATCGCGGTCACCGGCGTCGCTCAAACCGATGGCGGTTACAATGTGGGGATCAAAAACGTCGGCGGCAAGGCCGCTCCGACAAACGTCATCGTCACATACACCGACGGCACCACTGAAACGCTCCACCAAACCGCCGGCATCTGGCAGGCGAATCAGTCCAACACGTCCGTTAAAGTCCCGACCTCAAAGACGGTCAAATCCGTCACCCTCGACGGCGGCATCTATATGGACGCCAACCCTGCCGACGATAAATGGGAAGCCAAATGATCGCGACCCTACAACTCAGCTCATGAAGATGGCTCCCGCGGGAGCCATCTTTATGAGCGACAGGTGCCGGCACGAATCCTGGTATACACTCTCTAGCACATGAAAAGATCCACCAAACTCGCCTTGTCCCTTACGGGGCTCGGCATCATCTTGCTCATCGTGCTCGCCGGGGCCTTGGGAGGCTACTGGTACTACAGGTTCATCACGAATAATGAGAACGCCTATAGCGCTGGTGTGGATTTTGGAAAGACCACTGACAATCGGGGATGCGTCAACGAATCGGTGCGTCAATTCGCCGCATACAAGGAAACAGGCTTTCTCATCCGGATCGAACAGCTCCAGATCGGCCACTTCACCACCGGATGCCTCGGCACCAGCCAGCCGACCCCCAAATTCTGCAGCAACGTCCCAAAAGATACCTTCCTCGACCGCCTCAAATATACCGTCGAACAGTGCCGAGCCGCCGGTCTCCGCGATGGCGGTCCGTGCAACGAGATCTTTAAGTCCGTCGTCGTCTACTGCTCAACCAAGCCCAATGTGAATTGATCCGAACCTCTTATTGGTTCGCGCGTGATGTTCGTGATCTTTGAGGGAAACCTTCAGAAGTTTCCATTTCCGAACGCGATTATCGTTGGAAACTTGACTGAGTTTCTACGAATGCAAGCAATTATTCTCTGAAACTTATAGAGGTTTCCATTACAGACTGCGATCGTTCGCGGTAACTTAACGCGGTTTCCACTGATGCGAACCATCGCACGTGGAAACTTGTGGAAGTTTCCGCATAACTTGGCCACATTTCTGCTGATACATGCTATCCTACGTCGCAAAATCACGAACATTCTTCTTATAGGAGTGTTCGTATGGCTGATGTTTGTGGAGGAAAGCTGAATGAGGCCTAGCATTAAGTGGTTTCCGCTGAGTTTGACGGAGCGGGCGGCGTGGTACAGGAATTTTAATGCTCAGATACAGCAATACGGGGCTGATCTTGGGCTGACGGCTGGTGAAATGGCGTCGGTGCAGGCGGACTGTGACATGCTGACGTTCCTCGCAACATCGTCGATGTCGCTGCAGGCGTATTTTGAAGCGTTTCAGGCGTTTCGGCGCGAGCTGTGCGACGGCCGAGCGGGAGACACGACGCCGCAGTTGCCCACCGCTCCCGCTCTTGTTGCTCCCGCGAGCATCGAACCTGGGATCTTCGGGCGGCTGACGAGTCTCGTGCCGCGTATTCGCACCTCGCCAAACTTCAACGAGCAGATGGAGAGCACGTTCGGGATCGCACCCACGCGTTACCGGCCAAAGCTGACGCATCTCGAGGACAACGCCAGCCCCGCGATCAAAGCATCCGCCGAACCAGGCCACATCATAGCCGTGAAATTCGTTCGTGGCGCCTCCAATGGTGTCGATCTCGAGATGCGGCTCGATAACGAGGAAGATTGGCAGCCCACCGGGAAGTTCCTAAAGTCTCCCGGCAAGATCGAGATCCCACACAACACCGAGCACCTCCCCCGCCGCGTCCAACTAAGAGCAAGATTCCTCAACGGCAACGACCCCGTCGGCAACTGGTCCGACGTCGTGACCGTCCCGACGGTCGTGTGAACGGTTTTGGTAGAAGTTTTGCCCGCTGAAGCGGGCGAGGTTCTTTGGGCGCGTTCGACAGCGAGGCAAGCCGTCGGCGCACTGCGCTCGGGCGAGCCCGGGTGATCGTCGCGGGTTTAGGTCATGCGTTTCATGCCGACGACGCTTCGGCCCCGCCTTTGTGTTGCCGGTGCTCCAGCAATCCATTGACGTAACTCCCAGTTGCGGTTACAGTGCGTAAGACCTATGAAAATTCTGCTCGCGATCATTCTAACGGTGTTGGTTTTGGGGGCGGTGGGGAGTGGGTGTACCTACGTCGGAACGGCGGAACGGTCTAACCTGAATGGAGGTGAGGGGATTCCAGTTCCAATTCAAACGCCGTACCCATCGGTATCTGGAGGAACTTGTCAGCCGCAAAAGGTGTTCGCGAGCGACGGTAAGGATGTCTTCAGCGAATGCGAGATACGAAAGGATCCGGACCTATTCAACAATAAGACAGTGCGCGTATTTGCTAAGTACGGGTTCATGCTTCACGGTTCCTACCTCACCTCGGACTCTTGCGGTCTTCCAACATCTATCGAGGACGTCATTTCAGTAGGTCTCGACGAAAAAGATCGCGACTTTCTAAGAAAGGAGATTCTCCCGGTGGCCATTGTTGCGATAGGGGAGTTTCATGTGGAACCGCCGACGCATCAGTCCGACACAATCTACGACAACACCCCGTATCACTTCCGGATAGTATGTCTTGAAAAGGTGGTTAGCGAATACGTTAAGGATGAGCCGGCGGCTATCGATATTGCTTTGAAGACATGGATTCCGGTGTATGGCAAAGAGACCATTGATAACGAGAGGCCTTACGTTGCCGAACTGAAGGGTGGCGTTTGGCACGTCCACGGCAGTCTACCAAAAGACTGGGTGGGGGGCGTCGCGGAGGCTTGGATCTCACAAAAGGACGGTAAGGTGATTCGATACATCCACGGCAAGTAGAAGTGACTTCAGAGCGTGCGAAAAAAGGCCTCGTCAGGTGACGAGGTCTTTGTTGTTGCCACGCTTCAGGGTGTGGGCATGTAAGCCAATCTATTCCATCTTCACAGAATCCGTGGCGGTGCGGCCGAAGGTCTCGGGGTGGTATATCTCTTCGGCTTCGGCGGGGGGACGACGAATCGATAGCCTCATCACCGTCCTATCGGAAGTTACTGATCAGGACGACATCACGACTCTCGACGCCGCGGGTAAAGGCGAAGAGTTTGCCGTCAAGTGACCAGTCGTACGCATAGAGTTTTTCCTGCGGCAGGCCTTTCAGCCTTTGCGGCTCGCCGCCGGCAATGTCCTGTCGCCAGATGCCATCGACCCAGTCTCGGTAGGTAACCGCCTTGCCATCGGGCGTCCAGTGAATACCGAGCCTGAGGTTTGAGCGCGGCGGAAGGTCGTAGGATCGAACCGGGTCCCCACCGTCCATAGAAAAAATAGCCAGCTTGTTCTTGCGATCGACCAAAAATCCGCACGCTACAAACCGACTGTCCGGCGAGATCTGCGGCCAGCTAGCCCCGTCAGCGAGCTTGACCGGCGCGCCGCCCGAGATCGTGGCGCGCCACAACTCACCGGAATTATCCGGGTGTGACACATAAACTATCGAACGGCCGTCAGGCGAAATATCTGGCTGGGCGGCAATACCGGTGTACGTCAATTTGAGAATGTCGCTCCCGTCACGATTCGCCCGCCAAACCGCGTAGCTCCCGCCGCGATCTGACTGAAAAACGAGGAAGCGGTCATCCGTGGAAACACTCGGCAACAGGTTGTTTCCCTCCGAGGGGATCAATTGCTTTTGTTCTCCACCGCTCGCGTTCATCGTCCATATCGTGTTGTTCTCGCCACCCTGTACGGTGTACGCGATCTTCCCGTCCGGCATCCATGCGAGCCCGTACCAGCCGTCCATCCGCCCTATAGAACCAAATGTGACCTGCTTCGCCTGAGCCAGATCATCCGCCGGTGCGACCCAGATATTCGATTGGGCTTGCCCCTGAATCACGAGGAGTGAATTCTGATCCTTCCCCAAGCTGATGGTCGAGCCGTAACCGTTGAGGTCGCTGACCAGGTGCTTGACCTCGCCATTTGGAAACGAAGCAAACCACAGTTGTGGCTGGATCGACCCGGCTTTCTGCCCGATCATCACCATCCCGCTGCCGTCGGCCAACCATGCCAGCGGCCCGACGCGATTCCAATCGGCATTTGTCAAAGGTTTCAGACTGCCGTCCGCCGCACTCACCGTAAAAACGTCGTAGTCGGCATTCGTCTCATTTCGCGAAAGGCCGACCGCGATCGTCGAGCCGTCAGGCGACCATGCCAAACTTTGCCGCACAAAACTCATCTGATCCGGGAGCACGGTCAACACCTTTTCATTCTTCCCGTCGGCGTCGCTAACCACGAGGACCGGCCTCGCATCAGCAGCTCCGCTGCGCACGAATGCAAGCTGCGTCCCGCTCGGAGAGAACGTAATACTGTACGCGCGATCCTCGATCTTTTCCGGGACCCCTCCGAAGACCGGCATCTTGTAGACCGCTCCGCCGCCGCCATTGTCTTCGGTCAGCGTGTAGTAAAGGCTGCTCGCATCGGGCGAGAATTTAAAATCCAAATAAATGACATGCGCCGGCGGGCGTATCTGAAAGGGATCGCCGCCATCAAGGTGGCCAAGCCAGAGGCTTTGGTTTTCACCGTCATCATGCGAGTAAACGAAGAGCTTTCCGTCGGGCGATAGGACAGAACTTGTAGCCTTGCCGTCCGAGGTCAATCGCCTTATCGAAATATTCTGTGGCGGCGGGTCCGTCAAAGCATGAGACTTTCGACGGCTTTGCCAAAGGTAGCCGCCGATGAGGGCGGCGATGAGCAAGGTCGCGCCGCAAAGTCCGAGAATAAGACGGCCGCGGCTCTGGCCGCGAGGCGCACTCAAGTCGTTTTGAGGAATGACGCCCGGAGCCTCGATCGATCGTTCGACTATCACGCGATGCTCCTCCGGCTGCGTCAATTCGGCGACAAATTTATAGCCGTTTCCCGGCACGGTAACGATAAAGCGATGCTCGTCTTTTGACTCACCCAAAACCTTTCTTAGGGCGGCAACGTGGACCGTCAAATTCTTTTCTTCGACAAACTGATTCTCCCAAACCAGGTCCAACAGGGCCTGTTTTGATAAAACTTCGCCGTGGTGTGTAAGGAGCGCGAGCAGAAGATCGAGGGATTTTGGATTCAGACGGACCGGACGGCCGTCTTTGAGCAGAGTGCGTTTGAGCGCATCCGCCTCGAAATTATCGAAGAAAAACTTCTCCTGCACACGCGGATTCCGGGTCTTAGCAAACTTTAGTAACTATTTCCCCGCGGATTAGCCACTTTTTGCAATGGGTCGATCAAGGATAGTGATCGTCGAATAAAACGCTCTGCCGGTAAGTATAGCAAAAGGCTCACGCTCCGGCGGCGAATGGAGGAATTCAGGTGAATTTGATGAATAGGAATCGCATTTTATTAATGACTTTGAGTGGCATGCTGATCGGCGGAGCAACAGTGGCCGATGCACAGAAAAAAAGAGTGGTCCGGCCCAAACCGCAGGCCGCAAAGACCGCCGGTGCACCAATGGCTAACGACCCGCAGCGGAAAGCCGTAAAGGGGCCCAAAGCCGCGGCAAGTGAGGAAGCGGATCCGTCAATCGGGTCGGCCGTCAAGGATAAGATATTCGCCGATCTAAGGACCCAACCCGCGTGCACGGGCCAACATGTGAAGCTCCATCTAAAGACCGTGCAAATTGCTCCGACAAAGAACGCTTTTGTCGGTGCGTGCTTGTCGGCCAGTGACCACCTAAAGATGGCGGCGTTCTATGGAGAGTCCGGCCCAGCCGGAGCCAACAAGATACTGCAGATCTATGGACCAGGCAAGGTTTCTGTCTCCAAGGAATTACACAACGGTTACCACGATGTCATCGTTACGTCGCTTTTTGGCTTCGCGGGCTCAGATACGACTCCCATCCAAAAGGATTACCGTTGGAACGGACGCAGCTATGCAATAAATTCGGATTGGCATGGAGGTGGCGTTAGCTTTCCAGTCTTCTAGAGGGACCGAGAAATACCCATATTCACGAGGCCAATAGGAACCAATTGAAAGGCCTATAAGCCTCGAAAGCCGCCTGGGAGCTACACCCACCGACGACGCAGGTACCAAAAACGGAGTCAAGGAAAATCAAATGTCTGACATCGTCAGGTTGTCGGCAAGAGGAGAAGGATCCGGATGAACATAATCAACAGAAATTCTATCTTATTAATAACTTTGATCGCCCTGTTGATCGGCGGGACAACTGTGGGCCATGCCCAGGAAAAAAGAGTGGTCCCGCCGGTAACTAAGGCAACAAAGCCCGTTGGGAGCCAGATAAGGAAGCAAGGCACCAACACGCCCGTAAACGCTAACAAAGAATCGGGCGGCGTCACGACGGAATACAGTCAGATCATCCCGTACCTGCAGAAACAGGCGGACTGCCAAGGACAAAACACCCATTTCAAAGTCAACAAGGAAGTACAGATCGGCCCCGGCAAGACCGCTTATGCAGGCGTATGCAGCTCGAAGCGGATGGGCTGGGGAGTGGAGGTCACTCGCGTTGTCGTTCTTTACGAGGTGACCCCAAATGGATTGCGTAAGTTGTTCCAGACTACCTTCGATTCCGAAAGCCCGACAAGCGGGAATGGACTTACAAAGTTGAGCATCACCAAGCACGTGACGAAGGGCTATTACGATTTC
>JBJMGO010000278.1:0-3402 GCA_045807825.1 Pyrinomonadaceae bacterium
CACCTGATCACGGCGAATTTTGACGAAATGCCCGCGGAGGTCCGTCAACACGAGGAATTACGCGGCCGCTCGATGCTCTGCAAAAAGGCCGAGGTCTTTCGCGTCGAATGCGTCGTTCGCGGCTATCTCGAGGGCTCCGGCTGGAAGGACTATAAAGAAAAAGGCGGTGTCTGCGGTCACGATCTTCCCCGCAACCTCAAGCAGTGCGATCGCCTCTTGGAACCGATCTTCACCCCATCCACAAAGGCCGCTGAGGGCCACGACCAGAACATCACCCAGATCGAGTTCTCCAGGACCGTCGGCCACGACACCGCCGGTGAGCTCAAACGCCGTACGCTCGCGATCTACGACTTCGCCCGAAAGTACGCTAAGGAACGCGGCATCATAATCGCGGATACTAAATTTGAATTCGGTCTCAACAAGTCCGGTCGCATCATGCTCGTCGACGAGATCCTCACGCCCGACTCATCCCGCTTTTGGGCACTCGATGCATACGAGGCCGGGCACGCTCAGCCGTCATTCGATAAGCAGTTCGTCCGCGAATACCTCGAGACCCTCGACTGGGACAAAACCCCACCCGCACCGCCACTCCCCGACCACGTCGCGTCAGCCACCTCCGAGCGCTATCTAGAGGCCTATCGCCTCCTCACGGGCAAGGAGCTTTAGAGTCAATACCTCGACTCCTCGTTTTTTTCTTGAGGTTTTGAGCGTATTGGCGTATTCTCGTGGCTAAATCCACGAGCGATGCCAAAAAAGTTCTCTTCCAGGAGCGGAGGACGTCGCAAAGGTCGATAAGCGGTTCGTCACTTGATGCCAGATAAGACATACTTGGCGTGCTGACAGTGACACGAAGGGAGACATCATGAAACTCGGTCTGACGTTGGTTCTTTCTTTACTCCTTGCTTCCGTCGCGGCGGGACAGTCTGGCGGCACCTTTGCCATTACCCAGTCTGTCATAGCCGGCGGTGGAGGCGGGCCATCAACAGGCGGAACTTTTGCGCTCACCGGCACGATCGGCCAGGGCATTGCCGGCAGTGGTGCGAGCGGCGGCACATTCGCGGTGCAGTCCGGCTTTTGGACAAGCGGCCCGCTTGGGACGTCGGCGGCCACGGTCGGAGTAAGCGGCCGAGTTCTTGACGCCGCGGGCGGTCCGCTCCGGAACGTGATCGTCTCGATCAGCGACTCGACAGGGTCGGTGATCGTCACCCGTACAAATGCCTTCGGCTACTTCAGCTTTGACGAGGTCCAATCCGGTCAGACATATATCGTGAGCATCGCCGCACGCACACATCAATTCGTGCCGCAGGTGCTGAACGTCAACGACTCCCTCACTGGACTCGAATTCAAAGCACTGCCCTAGCGCAGCTCGAGCACCTCAACTTCATCGCCGACGCGGACCGTACCCCCGGCCTCGTCGGCGATAAGGTTTTGCCCGAAAAGAATTTTGTTCTTTCCGTTCCGCCGCACCTGCCGGAATGTCGAGAGTGTCTTAGTCGGCTCGGACGAATGCCGGACACCCGTCGACTGATCGATAGTCGGTATAGGACACCTCGCACACGGCTTCACGACGTGAAAAACTGTCCCGCCGATCCGCACTCTCTTCCAAGTGTCCTCCGCAAACGGCTCGCTTCCCTTCACGACAAAGTTCGGGCGAAAGCGGTTCATGGGTATACTCATGGCCTCCGCATGGATATCGGCATGGAACGGTCCGGTACCCTTTTCCTGCCCGGAGGGCGCATGAGAAATTCGGCGGTTTAGCTCATCGAGCGACCCCTCGCCTACTAATAAATAGGGGTAACCGTCGGCAAAGCTCACATGATCCTCGTTGCGAACGCGGTACCAATAATTCACCGCCCGCTTCGCCTCGGTCATCGCCACCAGCCGCACCTTCACACCTATGGCGTCCGAAAAGAAACCATTCACCTCTTCTCCATAAACAGCCGCGTCAACACGACTTGAAAAAACCGTCACCCGCTCCTTTCGACTCTCCGGCTCTGCGGGAGCTATCGTGATGGAATTCCGGCCATTCCCCACTGTCAGTTGTCCACTGTCCACTGCGACAGCGAGCGTTGCCATCACCGGATATTCCCGCTGTGTAATGAAGCGATTATCCCCATCCACCATCATCCAACGCCGGTCGAATTGCAGCCCGCGCTCCTCAACGATCGCCTCCGCCAGCGAGATCCCGCGGCAGGATTTGATGGGGTAAATGTTGATTTCGGAAAGTTTCATTTTGCCGGGCGAGTTCGTCCTGCCCGCCAACATTTCATCATGAAAGACTTCTGTGTCGACCCGATTTCGCTGATGAGCATCACGCGGCCGATGTCGAAGCCAGCGACCGGCTGTTGGGCCTCAGCAAGTGCCAGCGCTTGCGTGGCAGGAGCGACACGCGCGGCGTTCGCGTTTGGACTTTTTACTATCCAAAGCAGAAAGGATACGGACTCTGCGCCGCGTCCGCTCGATTCGTCCGTCTCCATCAATTCATCGGTGTAGAGCACTCGCGCGATCAGATACAGTTTGTCTGTGCCGCGGATATAGAACGCCTCCGTCGAGGATAGGTCCTTTCCGATTGCAGTATTGAATGTACCGAGATTTAGCCCCTCCTTGGTGCTTAAGTCCAACGAGTCGACTGTGCAATTATCCGAATCCTTTGTTGCCTGAGCGACGCCTAGTCCCGCCAGGACACATATGACCAACACTGCGACCACCAATGTTGACAATCCTACTATCAACTTATCTAAGGTTTTCATTACAACTCTTGACATAAAAAACAACCTTGAATACACTAGCACTCAGGTTCTGAGAGTGCTAAACTATTCCCACGCATTCCAGAGTGCAAGTCAGTTATTTTACACACTTATATATAAGTAAGGAGTGACAACTATGGCAACTAAGATCACACCGCTTCACGACCGCGTGATATTAAAGCGGATCGAGGACAACGTCAATCAGACCGCGGGCGGGCTCTTTATCCCCGATACCGCTAAGGAAAAGCCGCAGGAAGGCGAGGTAATCGCAGCCGGCGAGGGTAAATATAAAGAAGACGGCACGCGTCAGGCTCTGGACGTCAAGGCCGGCGACCGCGTTCTGTTCGGCAAGTACTCGGGCTCGGAGATCAAGCTCGACGGCGACGAATTCATCATCATGCGCGAGGACGAGATCCTCGGCATCATCAGCCGCGCAGGAGAAGCAGCGAAATAGCGATCGGCCGTCAGCCATCAGCGCTCAGCCTTCAGCAATTTGCTGACAGCTGATAGCTGACTGCTGACAGCTGTTTCGACGATAGGAGAAACAAGATTATGGCAAAACAAGTTATTCACGGTGAAGAATCACGTGCCGCTATCCTGCGTGGTGTTAACCAGCTCGCGGATGCGGTCAAGGTGACGTTGGGTCCCAAGGGCC
>JBJMGO010000279.1:0-4135 GCA_045807825.1 Pyrinomonadaceae bacterium
GGGTTGTGGGGTTTGGGCGTGGGCGGCGGAGTGCATGGGTGCGGGAGGCGATCAGAGCGAGCAGACGGCGGTGTAGCTAGGATCGCAGGCAGGACCCTGTCGATTTTGGCCGAATTCTACGTGTCTTCGTCGGATGGGAGTACACCTTGTTTGAGATTCGTAATAAGCTGGCTAACGCGGTCTTGTTGCACAGCTGCGTAATCGGTGCTCTTCATGCGAATGTCTGCATCAGCGAGATAGTGCCAGATAAAAAAAGACAAATAGGGTGCTAGGCCGTTGGATCCGTAAAGATAATCCCTCTTCAAGATCTCAGCCTCTTCGTACCACCTTCCCATCTCCTCTTTCGAGACTGGCACAAACAGTGCGAGACGCTGAAGAGCTTCGCCGAATTCCGTTGTCCGTTTCGCCAAATCGTCCATACTCGAACCAACTAGGAACCCATTTGAAGATGCGGTTATTTTCACTAAAGCTGCATGGAAAAAGGCTGCTTTCGCAGCCCTTTTGAGTTTACGGTGTTGGTGGCGGTGGGGGTGTGGGTGTTCCGCCGGTGGTCTTTTTCTTTTTGGGAGCGGCCTCGACGTGGGAGGCGGAGATCCACGCGGCGAGTTTGCCGTACCCGAAGGGCAGATAGCCACGGCGTTTACGCCGTGGGCAGGATCGAGAAAATTGGTTTGAGGGCGTTTCAACGTCCTTCCTCAGCCGTGATCTTCTCCAATCGGTCGCTGATCGATCCGCGCCCGTGATGCTCACGTTGATTCCGAACATATTCGACGACCCACGCAACATCTTTTGTTCCAAAACTAACAACACCATAGCCGCGCTGCCATTCCAGGGGCCTTGGCTGGATCTCGTGATTGATGTAATGAGAGCTTGAACCCTTGAGTTTGCCGATCCAATCGGAGACTAGCATTCGGGCGGCGTGCTGACCGCGATATGAAGGTGAGTTTCGATGCCGCCAAGTGCGTGTAGGCGAACGCCAGATGTGCCGAGGATCTTGTGTGTGAGGTAGTGGTAGAGACGTTCCTCGATCTGAGCTGTGATCAGCGGCAGACTTTGTTTTGTATGCCAAGTGATGTGGAGATTGATCTCAGAATATGCAGAGACGGACATTCGGTTGTGTCAGGTAAGGGCGTTGAAACGCCCTATTTTTAGTTTTTTGGAACTGTACCACGGCCTGAAGGCCGTGGCTATGTGCCGCGAAACGCGGTGGCGGCGGAGCGCATGGAACCAACCGGTCCGCCGAAGCGGCGTCCACCGCTTCCTCAGGCAGGAGGGGAGCCTCAGAGAGCGAGACTCGGACGTAGCTCCTGGGGCCGGCGAAACACAAAACTAGTCGCCAATATCAACGGCCTTCAGATAGCTGTGGACGGTGGCGATGTAGGTGGAGTGCGACCAGGTGAGGGGCGAGACGGAGAGGGGCTGGCCGGTGTCGGGGTCGTATTGCTCGGCGAGGACGCCGGAGGGGCAGGCGAGGGGCGGGATGGACTCTAGGATGCGGAGGGCTTTGTCGGTGTCGCCCAGAGCGATGTACCACTCGGCGAGCCAGAGGGTGCAGATGAACCATGAGTTGCCGGCGTGGCGTTCGGAGGTGCGCATGTAGCCGTCGGCTTCGTAGCGTGCGACGCCACCGTAGTCGGCGCGGTTGAGGAGCTTGTCCTCGATGGCGCGCATCGTGCCGACGACGCGTTCGTCGTCGGCGGGGAAGCAGCCGAGGTAGAAGGTCGCGAAGATGCTCGCGTCAACCGTGGTGTCGGGCGTGAGATTGTCGTTCGCGTCCGCCTCGAGAGATCGGAGAAAGCGGCCGAGCGACGGACTGTAGAGATGGTCGTTCATGGCGTCGACCATTCGCATCGCCGCTTGATCGTAGCTGGTTGAGCGCTGATCGTCGTCAAAGAGTCGGGCAAAGTTCGCCGCAGCCCTGAGACCTGCGACAACGGTCGCACACGTAAAAGTGTGGATGCCGCGGCGGTCTTCCCAAAGGTTCCAGCTTGGGAGAGGAAGGCCCGTATTCTCGTCGCGGAATGACAGCAGAAAGTCGCCCGTACGCGTGACGAGCGTCTCGTACATTCGGCCGGCGAATTCGAGATCGTTGTGGAGGCTATGATGTTCCCAAAGGGCCCAGAGGACGAGAGCGGTCTCGTCTTCCTGGATCGGGGCGAGCGCCTTTCGCCGCCAAGGGTCCCACGACGAATGCCAGCCCGAACCCGGCGTGCCGTCGGGATTGTACTTTTGGAGGAAGTAACCGCGATCGTCGAGGATACGACTGCAGAGGTCAAAGAAGTTTCTCGCAACATCGTGGTGACCGGCACGGTCGAGAGCGTTCGCGACGAACGCGCCGTCGCGTGGCCACAAGTAGGCGTAATGGTCCGTCGCACGGATCGTGACGTCATGATCGGCGGCCGCGATGATCGCTCCATTCCGATCGGTATTCGTACGCAGAATAAGAAGCAGCGATCGGCGGTACATCTCCTGCACCGCATTGGGCAGGGAGCCGAGCTCGGTAGCCGATCTGGCGAGCAGGTCTTTTGAGATCTCGCCGGCCTCGAGGAAGAACGACGAAGGCCCTTCGGCTGCGAGCTTCTCATTGAGTTCGCAGACTTCTCGATAGCCGCGGCCCGCGGCGATCCAGCAATAAAACTCGCCGCCGCCATTCAAATGAACGGCGATCGTCGAGTCGACCGAACCCTCCGTGATCGCGGCATTGGAAAGGTGCCCGTCCTCGGCGTCGCGCCACGTGCCTTCGTTGTGGCTAAAAGCCTTGCGGCCCGTCGCAAATTCCGCAAAATGCGGCGAGGTGTTGATCAGAAAATACCGGTCACGTTTGTAGTTGACGATCGCGTGCGTCGCCGGATCGTAAAACGCCGTGTCGCCTTTTTTTGTCTCGTAAATGCGAAAGTCGTGATGCAAAAACACGCGGATCTCACGGCCTCCGACGAGATCCCGCACGTCGAAATGCCGCAGGAATATGTTCTCGTTCGCGGCCACAATGTCATGGCAGTGGATCTCGACCGCCAGGGCTTTGTTGATCAGCAGCACGTCGGTTACCGCACTGTCGTGCACGTACCGCAGCTCGCGCGTCCATTGGTCGTCTGCTATCCAGGAGAAGTCGCCCGCGACCCACACGCCCATTCGAGACGGGAAACCCTTGGTGTGATTCTCCTGCCCGACGTGCGGGAAGTAGATGTCGCGTATCTGGTATTTATCGTCGAAGTTAACGAGCAGACTGCCGTTGCCGACGGGGAGGTCACGCTTTTAGTCTGCTTTGAGAGCCTTTTCTACGGCGTCGTCAATGTCGATCTGGATGTAGGTGCTGTAGCCGACGAATTTATTGACGACCTGCCCGTCGCGGTCGAGCACGAGCGTCTGTGGAATATCGTCTCGCTCGGCGAAGACATAATTCACAAGGGCATCATCAGGATGTGCGATAGGGTAATCGAGCTTTGTCTGTTTCACGAACTTAGCGATCGTCGCCGCGTCGTCCTCGTCACCACCGACATTCATCCCGACGATCGTCAGGTTGTCCGCGCCGTGCTTGGCGAGCAGGCTGTTGAGATGCGGGATCTCTTCGCGGCAGGGCGGGCAAAATGTTGCCCAAAAATCGAGTATTACGGCCTTGCCCTTTAATTCCGAAACTTTGTGCAGACCGCCTTTTTCGTCGGTCCAGGTCATCTCCCCGATGGGCTTGAGCGGTGCGGCGGGAGGTGCATTACCAGTCGCACGGTCGTTGATGCTGACGGGCCGATTCGATACGGCGACGGGTGCTGCCGCCGGTCGGCACGATGAGCCGACGAGCAAAACCGCAATGCAAAAGCAAAGAATCAACAACCTCATATCCCGCTAAGATGTTAATGCTAAACGTCTTGGGTGTCCAAGAACGGCCTCAGCACTCGTCAGGAGCTATGCTATAATCAACAACATTCTCGGCCGTGCGAACAACGATGGACGACCCTGCCAGTAGTCTCTTACTCCTATTTCAGACGACAGATACCGGCTCCTCAGTGACAGTCACCGAGGTGTTGCTCGAGCTTTTGCTTATTCTCGTTATTGTTGGCCTGAACGCGTTTTTTGTCGCGTCCGAGTTTTCACTCGTGACGGTGCGCAAGACGCGAATTCAGAAGCTTGCTGACGAAGGCAA
>JBJMGO010000280.1:0-3053 GCA_045807825.1 Pyrinomonadaceae bacterium
GCACGAACGCGTACTTTGGCTGCTCATCACCGTCCATACACGACAGAGATAGACACCGATGCCGCTCCGCCAACACGTCTCGAAACTCCACCAACTGCCGCTCCAGATTCTGCGCCGTATCCGGCCGCTCAACACCGTGATGCAAATGCACCTCGACCTCGCCGAGTCCGTCCGCCTGCATCTCGGCCATAACGTCGAGGATCTCAGGATGATACTGCTCGGCCGGATAAAAGTTCGTGTGACGGAATTTTGTTCCATCCACATCTCGCACTGCATCACCTGTAGCCTTTGCAAGCTCGTGATATTCCTTAAGCCTCTTGATCTGTGACTTGTGATCTAGGATGCCGGTCTCGCGCCACGCGGGCTCAAAATGGTTCGCGACGGTGATGATGATGTGCTTTCGCTCAAACGCCGTCGACTCCATCAGCGACCTAAAACGCACCCACGGATACCGCACCAGCCACGGCATGTTCCACTTCAGTTTTGTTGCTAATGTTGGCTGCATCGCTTGCTTGCGGCTATGGGTTAACAGCTAATAGCTAGTACTTGCTTCCGCCCTCGCAATGAAGGGCAAAAATCGACGGAGGACTCTCCTAACGCCCGCCTTCTCCTCGTTATCAATGATACCGAGCAGATTCGCGGCCAAAAGATATGTTGGTGTAAAAACACCGGCACAAATCGCGAGCACCAAAGCGCCGCCAATGAAGCTGAGTATAGTCGGCTTCATGACCGCAAACATCTGCATAGCGACCCTCGCTCCGAATGCCGGCACGTAGCTCACGATCCCGCCGTAAACAAAGTACGTCAGCACTCCCGCGCTTAAGGCCGCGATCGCGGTCTTGGCGACATTCTTTATCAGCGACAGGTGCGACCAATTTAGATCCAGCTTCGAGGCGACCATGCCGGCAGCGATGCATCTTTCGACAATAACGGCCCCGACCGCTGTTGTGATCATCGCGCGAAGCCCAAAGCTCTCCAGTCCAAAATACAGCACGCCGACTAGGCACGTCAGCACGAATATCCTGGTCAGCAGGAAGAGTCGTCCAAGCTCCTTGTATGACCTCACGATCGGGTCCGTAACGAGTATGGCGAATGGCAAAAGCGTGATGTTGACAACAAAAATGGACGCACTCTGCTCGTATCGCTCCGTAAACAGCGTCGTGATAAAAGTTCTCGCTGTGATGAACAAAAACACATAGATGGGAAAGTACGCAAGGGCTAGCTTCGACATCGCTCGTGCGGAGAGACGGATCATTTCCTCGCGTTCGCCGCGCATCTGGAGGATGTTCATTCGCGGGATCAGAACGGAATTCACCGACTCCGCCAACATAGAGATCAGCGGGATCTCAAAACACCCGTAAGCATAGACCGCAAAATCCGCGGACGAGAATTTGTACCCGACAAAGTAGTTGTGAATATCCGTCTGCGCGATCCAGAGTATGCCGGTGAGCCCAAAAGGCACCGCGTACACCATCTGCTCCCAAAAGAAACGCGGGTCGAGCTTCGTCCAAAACTTCGGAAACCGCGACGTCAAATACCACAGCAACACGGCCGTTTGAACTATGCCCTGTACCATCGCCGCCCAGATGAAAGCTTCAACTTTCGAAAAAACCAACACCGCCGAGGCCATCAGCACTGTCTTTGAAAACTGCGCGAGCACGATAAAACCCGTCGCGATCCGCGTCTCCTGATTCGCGATCGCGACCGTCTCAAGGAAGGTCGAGAATATCCAGATCCAGATGACGACACCGATCTTTGGTGCGAGCTGCGTCATCTCGTCAGCTTGAAAGACGCTGCCGAGAACCTCCGGCCAAATGAACAACGCGAGGCACGCTAATCCGCCGACAACAAAATTAAAGAGCAGGATGTTGAGTATCGCCGCTCCTCTTCGCTCGCTCTCCCTCGCGAGGAAGTAGTACGCGCTCATCGAGAAGCCGAGCGGCAAAATGATCACCGCATTCGTGATCACCAGGAATGCCTGTCTGTAGTTGCCGACCTGCTCCTGATCGAGGTAGCGCACGATCACAAGCGGCAGCACAAAGCTAAACGCAAACCCGATAACCTTCGCCGTCAACAGCCAAGCGCTTTGCTGCCTGAGGCTCGCCATGGGCCTCACTTCGCCGTCAGCGACAGCTGTATCTCGAATCTTCTTTGCAGGAAACTGCGGCATTCGGCACTCTGATGGCGTGCGTATCCGAGAAGGGCATCCCGTCACCTCACCCGCGGTTATAAAGAGCCAATATGCTTGTGATTTCAGCTATGTAGCTCTTTTGATATGGTCTTGAGAACGTCAGCTAGAGCACTCTGGCGGACAAAAAGAACGGCAGCCCCAAAAGGCTGCCGTTTGTAGTTTGAATAGTGTCTCGATCTACGGCAGGGCCGTGAGGTCGAGGCCCGTGAGTTGGTCTGTGACCGAGACGACTCGTGGGCTGAAGGTGTAGCCGCGAGAGGTGGCATTCAGCATAAAGGTGCCGCCCGACTGTACCGCGTCGAAGTGGTAGTAGCCGAAGGCGTTGCTCGTCGCCGATATCGGATGCCCCGTGCCGTCGTCGAGCGTGACGCGAACGCCGCGGATGGCGATGCCGTCTGCCGTGAGCACGCGGCCAGATACGCCGACCATCGCGGCCGTTGTGCCGAGCGGCTCACCGGCTGTCCAGTTCGCGTTGAATGACGATGCACCGGCGACAAAGATCGTCTTCGCAGTGTTGTCCACGCATGGGCTGCCCGCACCCGGACACGGAGCTCCATTCGGGAACGACTGCACCTGGTTGACAGGCACGACACGCAGCTCGCGGTAGTTTGCCACCGTGCCCGGTGTCCCGGTCGCGTGGTAAAAGAACTTCACGTCAGCCGTGATCCCGCCGCCAGAGCTCGTCGTCCAGAACCTCTGCAGCGTCGTGCCCGCACCCGTAGGAGCAGGATTGCCGTCAAAGTTCTGGATGGTCAGGCTGCCGCCAGACGTTACCGTCGGCGTCACCTGCACCTCGAACATCCCCGCCGCCGTTCCCACAGGATATGTGAATACCGTCGGTGGCGGAGCATTGGGTGCGACA
>JBJMGO010000281.1:0-5112 GCA_045807825.1 Pyrinomonadaceae bacterium
AGGCGATCAAGGAGCGATACGGTATCCCCTACCGCTACGGCTCGACCGGTCCGAACAGCTACGACTGCTCAGGCTTCGTCTGGAGTGTCTTTCAGGAAGCGGGTGTGAATTTTACCCGCGAGAGCGCACGCAGCCTTTGGGCGGAGTCTGAGCCGGTTTATGGTGACGACAGGTTTAAATTCGGCACGCTCGTCTTCTTTAACAGCCTCGGTCATATCGGCATCGTCTCTGACGAGAACGGCTTTTATCAGGCGTCGTCGAGCAAAGGCATCACCTGGTCGCCTTTCGCCGGATATTGGCAAGACCGCATCGTCGGCTACCGCCGCCTTAAGCCAAGCGCAGCCCTCCAACTACAGCAGCAGGTAGAGGCCCAAAAGCTTGCTGCCCAAAAGAAAACCGTCGCTGCAGTCATGCCTGCGACCGACGAAGATCCGCAGCAATAGTCGAAAGAAGAGTCTACAAAAAAGGCCCGGCAAAATTGCCGGGCCTTCATTTGTTCAGTGAGTGCACTGCTACCCGATGAACCCCGGCTTCGATGCGTGATCCTTACACTCGTAGATGACCGCGATCTTGTCGATCGCGACATACGCGACGCGTTCTTCTTCGTCCCGCAGATAAAGCACACCGGTCTTCACATCCACCACGTCTCCGCGAAACGTTGCATTGGTCCCGCAGGTCACATCGATCTTTTTGCCAAGGAGGCTGTTGAGCAATTCTTCCATATCTAAAGTCTACCCGATAGCTGCGATTCTCTGCCCGCGCGGGCCCAGCGACTCTGTTGAGTGGCTCCGTTCGTAGCTGGAACTGCGGTTTTCTTTGTTGAATGTGCGAGAGCCGCGGCGATGGCCGCGATGTCGAGAGTCATTTCGTCGATTTCCGTCGCTTTTCGACGCTCATTAAATCGCGAAATAAATCCGGTATCCAGCCGCCCATCCACAAACTCCTCGTCCTCCATCACCTCGCGAAAAAAGGGCAACGTCGTCTTGATGCCGCCGATCTCGTATTCCTCCAAAGCACGCCGCAATCGGTCGACCGCTTCCTGCCGGTCGCGGCCGTAAGTGGCAAATTTTGAGATCATCGGGTCGTAATAGATCGAGACCTCGCTTCCCTCATACACCCCGCCATCGTCGCGAACTCCCGGCCCCTGCGGTATCCGCAGACGCGTGATCTTGCCCGGTGAAGGCATAAAATTCTGCTCGTGATCCTCCGCGTAGATACGGCACTCGATCGCGTGACCGCGAATCACCACATCCTCCTGCCGGAATGACAGCGGCTCGCCCCACGCGACGTGGATCTGCTCGCGAACAAGGTCAATTCCCGTCACAAGCTCCGTCACCGGATGCTCGACCTGGAGCCGCGTGTTCATCTCGAGAAAGTAGAACGAGCGATCCACATCCGACACCAAAAACTCGACCGTGCCGGCCCCGACGTAATCCACCGCAGCCGCGACTTTGACCGCGCACGCACCCATCTCTGCACGCAGCTCGGCGGAATTTATCGGCGACGGAGCCTCCTCGATCACCTTTTGGTGTCGCCGCTGGATCGAGCATTCGCGCTCACCGAGGTGCACGTGATTCCCGTGCGTATCGGAGAACACCTGGATCTCGATATGCCTCGGCCGCTGAACTGCCTTCTCAACGTAAACCGCGTCGTCGCCGAACGAAGCTCGTGCCTCGGACTGTGCGGTTTCGAGCGCGGACTTTAGCTCCGACTCGTCCGCCACGAGCCGCATTCCCTTACCGCCGCCACCCGCAGAAGCTTTGAGCATCACCGGGTATCCCATCCCGGCTGCGACCTCGCGAGCATCCTCATACGATTTCAGCGGCTCCGTCGTGCCCGGCACCACAGGAACACCCGCCTCGATCGCGATCTTCCTCGCCGAGATCTTGCCGCCCATCGCATCCATTACATCGGCCGGCGGGCCGATAAAAACTAGCCCCGCATCCGTGGCTGCACGAACAAAGCCGGCGTTCTCCGACAAAAATCCGTAGCCCGGATGTATAGCCTCGGCACCGCTCTTTTTTGCGACCTCGATGATCTTTTCACCACGAAGATAGCTCTCCGCCGACGGTGCAGGGCCAATGTTGTAAACCTCATCCGCCATCCGCACATGCAGAGCATCGGCATCCGCATCCGAAAACACAGCCACCGTCGCGATCTTCATCTCACGACACGCACGAATTACGCGACACGCGATCTCACCGCGATTTGCTATGAGTATCTTTTTGAACATTTCGTAATTCGGTTTCTCTGCGGCCTCCGCGACGATCTCTGCGGTCTCTGCGATTGGCTCTGCGTTCTCTGCATTGAGATCATCAAAACGCAGAGAACGCCGAGCCCCTCTCACTCCACAATCGAGTTTCCCTGGTTCCGCTGATCGTATCGAATGCCGACCTTTGCGCCTGGAGCATATTTCGCGGGATCGCCTCGCTGCTCCTCGGTGAGAACCTCGCTCGATTCGAGATCGACACCATTGAGCGTGTAAGTGTAAAAGACGATCTCTTCGCCATTACTATTTACTTGCGCGTCGAGTATGACACCGTCCGCGATCCGCCCAAACTCGAGGAGAAATCGCCGCCGCGATTCCGGGTCGACCTTTTTTCGCCGAAGCAGTTTATCGACAAATCCCATATCAGATATCGCCGTCGAGCTCCTTAAGCTTCCCGCGGATGTACCGCATGCGCTGAATAAATGTCCAAAGCGAACCGACCGCGAGTACCCACAGCACCTGCGGCATGCGGTTCGCGAACCAGTTCTCCGAGCTCCAATTCCACGTTGAGAGTGCCCCGATGATCAGCAGAACGACACGCTCAGGACGCTGCAAAAATCCGACGTTGGCCTTGACCCCCAATGCCTCGCTTCTCGCGGTCGCATAGCTCACGAGGACTGACATGATCATTCCCACACCGCCGAGAAAGACGTTCATCGTCGAATGGTGGTCCGTGATCCTCGCATAAAACACCATCACACCGAGAAAGGCTCCCATGTCGGACATACGGTCGAGCGTCGAGTCGAGAAATCCGCCATACCGCGTAACGCGGCCCGTCATTCGAGCGACGTTCCCGTCGAGCATGTCAAAGAGGTTGGCGACGATCAGGACGATCCCCGCCCCAAAGAAATTGCCGGTCCCAAACAGAACGCCGCAAAATATATTGATCGCGACGCCAATGATCGTCAGGATATTTGGCGGCACGCCTAACGAAGCGAGGCCTCGGACCATTCCGTTGATGATCCGCATCGCACCGCGTCCTATACTGGCACCGACCTCTAACATAGCTATCAGCCGTCAGCGTTCAGCCCTCGGCCAAACGAAAACATCTTGAGCCGACCGCTGAAAGCTGACAGCTGACAGCTCATACATCATGGATCGTCGTTAATTTTGTGATCTCAAAATTGCGAAAGCCAGTCGGAGTTTTGACCTTGACCTCGTCGCCCTCTTGCTTGCCCATGAGCCCCTGACCTATCGGCGAGACGGTGGATATCAGCCCTTTGTCGGGATCGCTCTCCTCAGAAGTGACGAGCTTGTATTTCACCTTCTCTTCCTTATCGAGATCGTAGAGCACGACCTCCGAGCCATACGCGATGCGGTCACTCGGGATCTTTGAGATATCGATCGAGTCGACCTCCATCAGCCGCTGGTGCAGCAAACTGACGCGGGCCTGAACAAAGGTCTGACGCTCCTTTGCGGCCTTGTACTCAGCATTCTCGCTCAGGTCGCCGAATTCACGCGCGTGTTGTATGGCCTTTGGCAGTGCGTGATTAAGCTCGTGCTCAAGCGCGTCGATCTGAGCCTGGATTTTCTTCTTTATGTCTTCCATAACCCCCTAGTGTTGTCTCAAACGAGCTCGGCTCAGCGAGCCTCGACTCCTTTGGCGCTGCGAACGAGATACCGATATCGCGCGCCGTGCGCACAAGCTGCCCGTCCACCGGAACGGTCTTGATATTTGCGCACGCCTCCGACAGCGGGACCGTCACGACCGTACTCGCTTGAAGTGCGACCATCTTGCCCGTCTCGCCATTCGCGAGAGCACGAACTGCACACGCACCAAAATTCGTTCCTAATCCGCGATCGAATGCATTCGGGCTGCCCCCACGCTGCAGATGCCCGAGCACGACACAACGAGTCTCCTTGCCCGTCCGCTCCTGCACGCATTGACTGACGTACGGCCCCATACCGCCGAGACGCAGGCTCTCGCGATCCTGATACATCTCCGAGCGGCCCTCCTCGATGGCTCCCTCGGCGACAACAATATTCGTGAATCGCGACCCGCTCTCCTCGCGTTCCGTAACCTTTCGAATGATCGAATCAAAACTGTATGGGATCTCCGGGATGAGAATGATGTCCGCACTTCCCGCAAGTCCAGCGTGAAGCGCGATCCACCCGGTATTCCGCCCCATCACCTCGAGCACCATGACGCGATCGTGCGAGGCGGCGGTTGTGTGCAGACGGTCCAAGGCCTCGGTCGCGATATCGATCGCCGTCATAAAGCCGAACGTCAGCTCCGTCGACGCCAGATCGTTGTCGATCGTCTTTGGAACTCCGATCACCGGAAATCCGCGATTGTGAAACTGCTCGGCGATGCCAAGTGTCCCCTCGCCACCGATACACACAAGAGCCTCGATCCCGAGGATGTCGAGATTCGCAAGTGCCTCACTGATCGGCATCTCGGGGAAGGTCGCGCAGCCGTTCACCATCTTTACAAAGCTGCCGCGATTCCTCGTCCCAAGGATCGTGCCGCCGCGCGGCAAAATTCCGCTCACGCTGTTTTTCGTCAGCTTGCGCGTATGAGTGTCACCGAGAATGCCCTCAAAGCTGTCCTCGATCCCAATGCACGTCATCCCAAACTCGCCGATGGCCGTGCGAACAACCGCCCGTATCGCCGCGTTCAACCCCGGTGCGTCCCCGCCCCCCGTCAGGATGCCGATCTGCCTGTACATAGAAAAAACAAAACGCCAAGAGGCGCTCGTGTACCTGCTATTTTACGCCACCCAGCGGAATAGCAGAAACTTCTATCCGAAGTGAGCCGCTCGTATCTTTATCTTGCGCTAGGTATTAGACTTTGAGCACTAACGTCGGCATGAAGCTCTGTTCCAAATGTGGCCGCAAATATC
>JBJMGO010000282.1:0-4831 GCA_045807825.1 Pyrinomonadaceae bacterium
CCAAACTCCTGGGCGTAGCGAATGCACGATTAAAATGCATAGCGCACTATGAGCGGCTCCGTGCCGCTCATTTTATTTGGGCATCCTACTTCTGCTACATTCGTAGTTTGAGCTCGAGAAACATATAAATGGCTGAAACTATCGGAGTTATAGGTGCCGGGACGATGGGCAATGGCATCGCCCAGACGGCTGCGAGCAATGGTTTTGACGTCGTGATGTGCGACGTGCAGGCTGAGTTCGTCGAGCGTGGACTGGCGAACATTGGTAAGAGCCTGGATCGCTTCGTCAAAAAAGAGACGATGACCGAGGACCAGAAGGCCGAGGTCCTCGGCCGCATTAAGACGACCACGTCCCTTAATGATCTTGCCGGCTGCTCACTGGTCGTCGAGGCCGCGACGGAGAACTTCGACATAAAGAGGCAGATCTTTGGCCAGCTCGATTCGATCTGCTCCGCCGACGCGATCCTGTCCTCCAACACCTCATCCATCTCGATCACAAAGATCGCTGCTGTTACAAAGCGGCCTGACAAGGTCGTAGGAATGCACTTCTTCAATCCGGTGCCGCTGATGAAGTTGGTCGAGGTGATCCGCGGTATCGCCACCTCCGATGAGACGTACGCAACTGTCAAAGACCTTTCTGAACGACTGGGAAAGGTGCCGGTGGAGTGCAACGATTCGCCTGGATTTGTAGCAAATCGCGTACTTTTGCCGATGATCAACGAAGCGATCTTTGCTCTCCAAGAGGGCATCGCAACTCGTGAGTCGATCGATGAGATCATGAAGCTCGGAATGAATCATCCCATGGGGCCGCTCGCGCTGGCAGACTTCATTGGCTTGGACGTTTGCTTGGCAATACTTAATGTTCTACTTGAGGGGCTTGGCGACCCAAAATATCGGCCGTGCCCGCTGCTCAAAAAGTACGTTGACGCCGGCTGGCTCGGTCGCAAAAGCGGAAAAGGTTTTTACGATTATCAGTAGAGAGTAGATCAGCTACAGAGGGCACAGAGAAAGTGCAGATGATGAAGAAAGTATCGTGTTTATTCTGCTTGTTTTTGATGATCGCGAGTGCGGCGTCGGCACAGCTCCGGGTCCCGCAGCTCCCGATAAAGGAGCGAAAGCTCCCGAACGGCCTCACTCTGGTCTCGGTTCGTGACAATTCCAGCCCCACCGTCTCTATCCACGTCTTGTACAGCGTTGGGTCAAAGGACGATCCTCAGGGCCGCAATGGGTTTGCTCATCTTTTTGAGCACATCATGTTCAAATCGACAAAGAACATGCCCGCTGAGAACATGGACCGGCTGACGGAGGATGTAGGCGGGTTAAATAACGCGTCGACCAGGGATGATTTCACAAATTACTACGAGGTGATCCCTTCGAATCACCTCGAGACGCTGCTCTGGGCCGAGGCTGAGAGAATGGCGAATCTCACTGTCGACGAGGCTAACTTCAAATCCGAGCGTGCGGTCGTTGAGGAGGAATACCGCCAAAGCTATCTCGCACGCCCATACGGGATGTTCAACTATTACCTCCAGTCGCTGTCGTATGCGACTCACCCGTACCACCGGACAACTATCGGCACACTCGAGGACCTCAACACTGCCACGGTCACGGACGTACAGAATTTTCACACAGCATTTTATCGGCCAGATAACGCGTACCTGATCGTCGTTGGCGATTTTGATCAAGCGCAGCTCGATGCTTGGGTGGACAAATACTTTGACAAGATCGGGCACCCATCGGCACCGATACCTCACGTAGCGGCAACGGAACCGCCGCGGACAAAGGAACAGCGCTTTGTAAAAACGCGGCCGAATGTTCCGTTTCCCGCAGTCGGCATCACGTATCTTGGTCCTAAGTCCGACGATCCTGACGTTCCTGTGCTTGAGGTCGCGGAAAAGATCCTATCGGGCGGTGAGAGTGCACGGCTTTATCAGTCGCTCGTTTACAAACAGCAGATCGCTCAGGAGGCGGCATTCGAACTCCAGGACCGGATGGAGGGCGGCCTCCTCGTGTTTCTGGCGGTCGGAGCACAAGGGAAAACTCCCGATGTGCTGGAGAAGGCTCTGCTCGCCGAAATTAAAAGCATCCAGACCAGCGGCGTGACACCGCAGGAACTCACAAAGGCGAAGAATCAATTGATCGCCGACGCCGTTCGCGAACGCGAGAATAACGATGGTAAGGCCTCGGCTATAGAGGACGAGATCGCCTACCAGCACAGTGCACAGGCTGTGAATAGTGATATTCAACGTCTCCAGGCTGTTACCGCCGCAGACGTTTTGCGGGTGATGAAAAAGTATTTTACGGACAACAACCGCATCGTTCTCTATTACCAAAACGACGGAGGTGCGAAATGAGGCAAGCACCGTCTTCGATCTTTAGTTTTTGTTCTTTGGCAATTCTTGGTATTTGCGCCGTAATTGCTCCCGCTCAGGAGAAACCACCCGCACCGGGACCTCCTCGACCTGTCCAGATCCCGCAGGTCGTTGAGAAGCGCCTGCCGAATGGTCTTACAGTAGTCACGGTGGAGCGCAAAGGTTCGCCTCTCGTAGCGACGCGACTGATGATCGGGGCCGGAGCGAGCGCCGAGAAACTCCAGAGCGCCGGCCTTGCGAATGTGACGGCAGAGCTTCTCACTAAGGGAACAAAAACGCGCGATGCGACAAAGGTCGCTGAGGACCTTGAGTTCCTCGGCGCCGACCTTGGCACGAGCGTCGGGCTCGATCAGTCAAACGTCTCGATGTCCGTGACATCGGACAAGATCGGTCCAGCGATGGCAGTGATGTCCGATGTCATTCTACATCCGACATTCCCGCAGAGTGAGCTCGATCTGCTTAAGTCTCAGAAGCTTGATGAGCTTACTGCAAACCTCAGCACGCCGGGATTCCTGACAAGTTACGTAGCGTCGGTCTATGCGTTCGGAGCGAGCCCTGCAAGCGGTACGCCAGCGAGTCTCCAGACGATGACCCGAAACGACGTGGCGAGTTTTTATCACGACTTTTATACACCAAGCCGCGCCACGCTTTTCTTCGTCGGTGATATAACTCCGGCCGCCGCCTATCAGATCGCGCAAACAAATTTCGGTGGATGGCGTGTCACCGGACCGGTGTTGGGCACCGGCGATGTGGATGTCACTGCTACTAACGAACGGAGCGCGAACGTTCGCCCGGCGATCGTTAACCGTATCCTCGTCATCGACCTGCCAAAGTCCGGCCAAGCTTCCGTATCCTTTGTAAGAGATCTGCGCTCCGTTGGTCATGTACGCGCCGGAGACGCCGAGCAGGGGCACCGCGAGATCGGAGAGAACTATTTTCCGGGCGTGCTTGCGAACTCCGTCCTCGGCGGCGGATATTCGTCACGCTTGAATCTCGAGATCAGGATCAAACGGGGCCTGAGCTACGGCGCGGGCAGCTCAATGTCGTGGCGGCCAATGTCGTCGCGATTCTCCACGAGGGTACAGACAAAGAACGAATCTGCTGCCGAGGTGGCGGAACTCACGATCGAAGAGTTGACGAGACTTGGGAAAGAGCCCGCGACACCTACGGAGCTTGCCGCTCGCCGTGCCTCTCTCATCGGTGATTTTGGGCTTCATCTAGAGACGGACGCGGAGCTTCTCGACGTGATCTCCGAACTTTACGCAAACCGCTTAGGCGCCGATGAGCTTCGCAATTATGAGCACGAGGTCACTAATGTCGACACGGCGAAGATCACGCAGTTTGCGGCGCAGAATTTTGTATCGGGTGACATGATCATTGCGGGCGACTACTCCGTGTTTAAGGACGACCTCAAGAAGCGTTTTCCAAACACACCCATAACCGTCATCGAGGCCGATAAGCTCGATCTCACGAAGCCAACGCTTCAGAAATAGTGCACCAAAACCTGCGCTCATTCATCGACCTTCTCCGGCGAGAGCATGAGCTGGTCGAGGTGAGCTCTTGCGTCGATCCGTACCTCGAGATCGCGGAGATCCACCGCCGAGTCATTGAGGCTGAAGGTGCCGCGCTGCTATTTACGAATGTAAAAGGGTCGAGCTTTCCTGTCGTGACCAATCTTTTCGGTACGCGCAAGAGGATCGACCTAGCATTCGGCCCGCGGCCGCTGGAGTTTGTAAACCGTGCCGTCCACGCGGCCGAGACAATCCTCCCGCCGAGCCTGGACAAACTGTGGGGACTGCGAGATCTCGCAATGTCAGCGGCCAAGGTCGGGACGAAACGTGTTTCTCGCGCGCCCGTGGCCGAATCGCGGCAATCTTCTCCTGATCTAACGCACCTGCCGCTTCTCCAACTCTGGCCTGACGACGGCGGTCACTTTGTGACTCTGCCGCTTGTTTATACTGAGAGCCCGACTGACAAAAAACACAACCTGGGCATTTACCGGATGCAGCGATACGATGCCGTATCGAGCGGGCTGCATTGGCAGATCGGCAAGGGCGGGGGTTTTCATTATTTCGAAGCTGAACAGCAGAACAAGCCATTAGAGACGACGATCTTCCTCGGCGGTCCACCTGCACTGATCCTCTCAGCCGTCGCACCGTTACCCGAAGGGGTCGGCGAATTGATGCTCGCCTCGCTCCTGCAGGGCGGCAAACTGGCAGTCGCGCAAAATCCGCTCGGCAGCGAACGTCACCGCTTGATCGCCGAGGCTGAATTTGCCATCTGCGGCAGCGTCGCTCCGCACGAGCGTCAGCCCGAGGGGCCGTTTGGCGATCACTACGGTTACTATTCGCTGCAGCACGACTATCCCATTTTTAAAGCGGACGCGGTCTTTCACCGAAAGGACGCGATCTACCCAGCTACGATTGTCGGCAAACCTCAACAGGAAGACTTCTTCATAGG
>JBJMGO010000283.1:0-5710 GCA_045807825.1 Pyrinomonadaceae bacterium
CCAGCAGATGCAACGGCAAAGATCGAGGTCGTCGCGGAGCGGGCAGAGGTTACGGAGACGATCGCTGAGATACATGCGGAGATCGGGCCGGACTGCACGCGTTGTAAACTTAGCCAGCAGGGGCGGACGCAGGTTGTGAATAGTGTCGGTAATCCCGGCGCTCAGCTGATGTTTTGCGGCGAGGCGCCCGGAGCTGATGAGGACAGGTTGGGGGAGCCTTTCGTCGGGCGTGCGGGGCAGCTATTGACGGACATTATTGAGAAGGGCCTCGAGATGTCGCGAAAAGACGTCTTTATTGGCAACATCAACCGCTGCCGGCCACCGGGAAACCGCGCACCGGAGGCGGACGAGTGCTCGGTATGTAAGCCGTTCCTGATACGCGAGATCGCCGTTGTTCGTCCAAAAGTGATCGTGGTCCTCGGAGCGACGGCCGCGCAGAATTTGCTCGAGACAAAGACGCCGATCGGCAAGCTGCGGGGTAAATTTCACGACTATCTCGGGAGCAAGGTGATGCCAACATTCCATCCTGCGTACCTGCTGAGAGATCCCAATAAGAAGCGGGAAGTCTGGGAAGATATGAAGCTCGTCAAAGACTACCTTCGGAATAACTGATAACAGATAACTGAGAACGTATAACTAAGAGTGTGGCTGTTGCAGAGATCATTGCGATCGGGTCGGAGTTGCTGACGCCCGAGAAGACGGATACTAATTCGCTGTGGCTGACCGCGCGGTTGAATGAGGTTGGCGTCGAGGTGCGGATGAAGACGATCGTCGGGGACGATGGTGCTCGGCTGGAGGAGGCGGTGCGTGATGCCCTGGGCCGCTCCGATGTGGTTGTGACGACCGGTGGTTTGGGACCGACGGCGGATGATATCACGCGTGAATTTACGGCGAGGGCGGTGGGGCGAGAGCTGGTCTATCACAAGGATATTGAGCTGCATCTGCGGGAGCGGTTTCGCGCGTGGGGCCGTGAGATGCCTGAGATCAACAAGCGGCAGGCGTATGTGATCGACCGTGCCGAGGTGCTGCCAAACTCGAATGGCTCGGCCGTCGGGATGCTTGCCGAGATCGACGGGAAGATGCTTATTATCCTTCCGGGGCCGCCGCGGGAGAATCAGGCGATGTTTACCGAACGTGTGCTGCCGCGGCTGAAGATGGTCTCTGGTGAGTTTCACGTTCGTCGTCGGCTGCTGCGAGTGATCGGCGGCGAATCGGCGGTCGACGAGGTTGCGGCTCCGATCTATGCCAAATACGAGAACGTCGAGACCTCTATTCTGTTCAACAGGAGTGAGGTCGAGATCCATATTGCTGCAAAAGGTGCGACCGGGGCGGAGGCACAGGCGACAGCGGATAAGCTGGCGGACGAGCTTGCGGCTGCACTTGGCGAGAACGTTTTCTCGACGGGCGGACAGACAATGGAGGAGGTCGTCGGCCTGCTTCTAAAGGAGCGCGGCGAGACGCTTGCGATCGCCGAGAGCTGCACCGGCGGCCTTATCGGGAGCCGTATCACTGAGGTCGCGGGATCTAGCCAGTACTTTCTCGAGGGCTGCGTTACATATTCAAATGACGCAAAGGAACGCACGCTCGACGTCCCGCGTGAGATCATCGAGCGGCACGGCGCCGTTTCGGCAGAATGCGCGGAGGCGATGGCCGCGGGAATGCGTCATCGCGCGCGCTCGACGCACGCGATCTCGGTCACCGGCATCGCCGGCCCTGGCGGTGGATCTGGGGAGAAGCCGGTCGGCACGGTATTTATCGGCTACTCGGGGCCTGAGACGTTGCGTTCGATCAAGATCGTCGTGCCGGGTGACAGGTATCTCATCCGCTGGCGTGCGAGCCAGGCGGCACTTGATCTTCTTAGGCGACAACTCCGCCGCTCCGGGCATCAAAGCCCCTAAATTGGTTGCTTTTTTGCTCCGATAACCAGAGAATTAGTTGAACTTGCGGCCCGTTCGGGCCAACCCGCTCAAAAAACGGAACTTCCAAGACCACGCCTCGTGTAAAATTACGGTCTTCTAGCCGGTTTTTCTGGGCCAAAACACAATAAAGCTATGCAACGAAAGAGCCATTCTCGTTTTCTGATCACTATCTTGCTGACGGTGTCGCTGTTTACGCCGCTGACCACGTTTGCGACCGGCGGCAACGGGCACTTTAAGGACGGCTTGAAATACGAGGAGTCCGAGCAGTGGGATAAGGCAGCCGAGGAATTTGCTCTGGCGGTTGCGTCCAGCCCTAAAAACCCCGAGTACAAGCTCCATCTCACGCGCGCGCTTTTTAACGCGTCGCAGATGTTCATTAAGAAGGGCACGATCGCGGCTAACGAGAAGGATTACGAGGGTGGATACAACGCGTTTAGGCGTGCGTACGCATACGATCCGACGAATGACTTTGCAAAATCCGAGATGGAGCGCATGGTCCGAATGCAGCAGGCTTCGGTTGAGGGCAAAGATCCGGCGCGGATCGCGGCAGTGCCTTCGGGTCCGGTTGCGATCGGCACCAACGCGTCGTTACAAGCCGGATACGTGAATGTCTCGACAAACCAAATTCCGCAAAAGCTCGAGAGGCTCCGTGACGTTCCTTTTCCGGGCGGCGTCGATCTGCAGTTCATTATTAAGGAGCTTGCAAGGGACCTGGATCTGAATGTCCTTTTCGACAGCGAATCTCGTCTGGAGAATCGCAAGGTCAAGATCGAGCTTCACAATGTGACGTCGGCGAAGGCTCTCGATTATATTTTTTTGCAGGAAGGCCTCTTTTTCCAAAAGGTGGGACCTAGGACGATCATTGTCGCGAATCAAACGCAGCGGACAAAGTTTCAGCAGCTAGTGCTCCGTACGTTCTACCTCTCGAACGCGAGCCCAAAAGATGTCGCAAAGGTCGTGCAGACGGCGATCCCGGCTCAGCCAGGACGTTCGCAGACGATCGTGCTGACGGACGATGCGACAAACAGTATAACCATTCGCGACACAGCGGAAAATATTCGTCTCATCGGCAAGCTCATCCAGTCGCTCGACAAAGATCGAGCGGAGGTAGTGATGGACGTGGCGATCTATGAGGTTAATAAGACGGACCTTTTGCAGCTCGGCAATCAGATCGGCAGTCAGTCGCAACTAACGAATCTTGGCGGCTCACAGGCGGGACTGATAGGCGTGGGCGGCAAAAACCTGGTGACGTCAACGGCGGCCGCGGTGGGCGGTGCGGCAGCAACGACGGCTCTTCCGCTGGCCATCCCTACGGGGATCCTGCTGCCGGCGATGACGATGTCGGCCTTCCAAAGCAAGAACAACACCAAGCTCGTCGCGTCGACGCAGATCCACGCATTTAATAACGAAGATTCGTCGGCATTGATCGGTCAGCGAGTGCCGGTGAGATCGGCGACATTCCAGACGGGAACGCCTGTCGCGGGTACAAGCACCGCGGGAGTAGTGTCGGACGTTATCAATTACGAGCAGATTGGTTTAACGCTCAAGTTCAAGCCGCTCGTTTTCCCTAATCAAGACGTGCAGGTGTCGATGGAGATCGAGTCAAAGGATGTAGCGGGAGCACAGACCCTGACGCCAACGTTCACTGCTCGCACGATCAAAGGGACAGCCCGTATTCAGAATAACAAGACGCTGCTGCTCGCAAGCGTCGCCACGGGGCAGGAATCGAGCGGGAAGCAAGGATTGCCGCTGCTGGGCCTGCTGCCCTTTGTGGGAAGGTTCTTCGCGAGTCCGACAAAGGATGACCGGCAGATCGATATTGTGATCGCGGTCACGCCGAGGGTTATCCGTGCTCCGGCCATTTTGCCCGAGGACGAAGTTGAGCATGATACGGGCAGTCTTGCGGTGCCGACCAACAGCTCACTCGAGGCGATGATCATTGAGGACGAGCAGCAGGAGAATATTGCAGCCGCTCGCAGGGCACAGAATAGTACCGCGGTACAGATAGCGGCCGAGAAGCCGGCGTATGTACCGGGAACTGGCATATCGTCGAACGCGAATCCTGCACCGGCGGACAATGCTACTCCGACGACCGCTGCTCCGCAGCCACAGGTTACGGCGGTGACTACGCAGACGCAGCCGACACAGCCACAGGTTACGGCCGTGACAACACAGCCGCAGCCGACACAGCCACAGACAACGGCTGTGATATCGCAGCCGCAGCCGAATACGGGGCCGCAGATCAGACCTATAGATAATGCCGTGAGGTCGCTGCAGCTCGCTGAGACGGCAGACACATCCGCAAAGGGAGCACAGTTTGCTCCGATCGGCGATGTCAGCATCGGCTTTGGCGGCATATTCCAGCAGATGAAGAAGGGGGAGAAGGTAAAGCTTCCGATCCTGCTGTATGGCTCGGCGAACATCTCGTCAGCGGTGCTTGGGCTGAAGTTCGACAGCAAGGCTGTCGCTGTAAGTGGAGTGAGCTACGGCGATGTTTTTGGTGCGACTGTGAACACGGCGGCAACGCCTTTCCTCAACCAGAATGGCAAGATGTACATCTCCCTTGCAAGCCCGACGGCTATCGCGGCAAGTGGTGTGCTGGCGTATGTTGAGTTTGAAGCGTTGGTGGACGGGAAGCCGGTCGTGACATTCGACCGTGACGTGCTCAACCTGCTTACGGCTGACGGTAAGACGGTATCGCTCAAGGCCCAGGAATAAGTTGATCCGCGGAAGTACACAACACAGACTCGCGAGCTCAAAGGGCTTTACGCTCTTTGAGCTCGTCATCACGCTGACCGTGCTCGCGATCCTCGTGATGGGCACGATCCCGCTGGCGCAGAATGCGGCGAAGCGTGACAAGGAGGAAAAGCTGCGTGGAGCGTTGCGCGAGATGCGGTTGGCTATAGATGCATTTAAACGGGATACGTTTGGAGCATGTCCGAATGGAGCCGTGAACTCGGTAAACCCGACGGCGCAGCCGCAGGGGCAGTTCCCGGTGGATCCGAGGAGCCGGGTCGTTATCGACGATTGCAAGATCTTCGATACAGACAACCTCGATCGTTATCCGCCTTCGCTCGACGAGCTTGTGCAGGGCGTGAAGGTGAAGCCGCGAGCACCAAACCTGCAGGGCGGCAGAGGTTTGGGCAGCGATACCACGCAGGCAACCGACATCGGTGTCGACAAGGAGATCTTGAAGGTCTACCTTCGCGAGATCCCCGTGGATCCGATGACGGGCAAGGCCGAATGGAAGCTGCGTTCCTCCTACCAGGATAAGGACTCGGATAATTGGGACGAGGTCAATGTTTTTGACGTGCGCTCTGCATCCAATGAGACGGCGCTTAATGGTGAGAAGTATTCAGACTGGTGATCACAATGCACAGTGCAGAGTGCAGAATGCAGAATTAGGATCTGCATTCTCTTGGCGCGTGAGGCGGTATCAGAGGAGGCAGCAGGGATTTTCGCTGCTCGAGCTGATGATCACGATGCTCATTATGATCATCCTGATCTCGGTCGCGGTGCCGACATATCAGCGTAGCGTGCAGCATGCTCGGGAGACCGTTCTTAAGGAGAACCTCTGGCAGATGCGGCGGGCGATCGATCAATACACCGCTGACAAGGGCAAGATGCCGAAGAATGTTGAGGACCTTGTCGATGCCAAATATCTGAACGAAAAGCCCATCGACCCGATCACAGAGAAGTCCGAGTGGCGTGAGGTGCAGGGGGACGATCCAAACAACCCGGACGATCGCGGCATGCAAAACGTCCAAAGCCTCGCGGATGGCGATGACAGC
>JBJMGO010000284.1:0-3235 GCA_045807825.1 Pyrinomonadaceae bacterium
ATTTCGAGCCTCTAACGTTTGAGGACGTAATGAATATTGTAGAGGTCGAGCGGCCGGGGGGAATGATCGTGCAGTTTGGGGGCCAGACGCCCCTGAATTTGGCGAATCGCCTCGGCGACGCAGGCGTTCCTATAATCGGCACATCGCCCGATTCGATCGACCTCGCCGAGGACCGTAAACGCTTCGGAGCGCTGCTCGAGGAGCTCACCATCCCGTGTCCTGAGAATTCTAGCGTCACCTCAGCCGAGGAAGCGAAAGCCGTTGCAAATAATATAGGTTATCCGGTTGTAGTGCGGCCGAGCTTCGTCCTTGGCGGGCGCGCGATGGCGATCGTTTACGACGAGCAAACTCTTGACGAATACATGCGGTCGGCTGTGGACGCCTCGCCCGAAAAGCCGATTCTGATCGACAAATTCCTGGAGCGGGCGGTTGAGATCGATGTCGACGCCCTCGCTGACGAGGAGACGGTTGTGATCGCCGGCATTCAGGAGCACATCGAGGAGGCGGGTATCCATTCCGGCGACTCGTCGAGCGTGCTGCCGGCGCAAAAGCTGCCACCGGAACATCTGGAGACGATCAGGCACTACACAACACTCCTGGCCAAGGCGCTCAAGGTCAAAGGGCTGATGAATATCCAGTTCGCCATTAAAGACGATCGGGTTTACGTGCTTGAGGTCAACCCGCGTGCATCGAGAACTGTGCCGTTTGTTGCGAAAGCAACGGGGATTCCAATAGCCAAGATCGCGTCGCTGGTGATGGCCGGGACCAAAAGGCTAGCTGACTTTAAACTTCCGGATGTGCTGCCGGTGCCGTTGATCTTTGTTAAGTCGCCGGTCTTTCCATTTAAAAAATTTGCGGGCGTCGATCCGGTGCTTGGTCCTGAAATGCACTCAACCGGCGAGGTCATGGGCGTCGGAGCGACATTTGGCGAAGCGTACGGCAAGGCGATGGAGGGTGCCGGTCTCAAGCTGCCGCTTGGCGGGCGAGCTTTTGTCTCCGTGAATGATACGGACAAGGGGCAGGCGGTGCTTTTAGCCAGGCGCCTTTGCAATCTCGGGTTTGAGCTAGTCGCAACCTACGGCACGGCAAAGCGGCTCAAGGAAGTCGGGCTGGCGTGCGAGACGATCTTCAAGGTCAACGAGGGCCGGCCGAACATTGCCGATCTCATTCGCCAGGGCGAGATCGCTCTGATCATAAACACCCCGCTGGGAAAGACATCCTTCTACGACGAGCAAGCAATCCGAAAGGCCGCTCTTCAATTCAATGTTCCATGCGTGACTACTATGACGGGAGCTGAAGCGCTGATCGAGGGAATCTCGGCAAAGCTCGCGTCAAAAAACATCACTGTTCGCAGTCTGCAAGAGATCCACGCCGCTCGTGCCGAAACTACGGCTTGATTGTTCGCTCTGTGACAAACGTCTTTCTTGACGAACCCTACCCTTTGCAATAGCGTAGAGTGAATCTGTTTTTCTCTTAACTATTCAATGAACGAATCTCACGATCGCGAGATCATCGGCGGATATTTGCTTGTCATCGGTGGTGCCGAGGACAAGTACAACGAGCGCCGGATCCTAAAAAAATTCCTTTCGCTGGCGGGTGATGACAAGGCCGAGATCCTTATCGTGCCCGTCGCATCAGACTTTCCCGAGTTTGCGGCGGATGTTTACGTGCAGGCCTTTAGGAATCTCGGTATTGCCAATCCGCGTGTTTTGAGAGCTACGTCCCGGCAGGATGTGGTTCAAGCGGACGTCGATAAGCTGCTCGAGGGCGTAAACGGCGTCTTTATCACCGGCGGCGACCAGATGCGGCTCGTGAGCCTGCTTGGCGGGACGGCCTTCGCAGATAAGCTGCGGCACATGGTTCGGGACACAAATATCGTCCTTGCCGGCACTAGTGCGGGAGCTGCGGGGATGAGCACCTCGATGATCGTCCGCGGCGAATCGACATCGCACCCGCACAAGAATAGTGTCCGCCTCTCGCCGGGGCTCGGATTCCTCAAAAATATCATCATCGATCAGCACTTTACCGAGCGGGGGAGGATCAGCCGCTTGATCACGGCGGTCTCGTTCAATCCTTATAACCTTGGCATAGGAATCGACGAGAACACGGCCATCATTCTCGATGGTAAAGGAATACTTGAGGTCTACGGCCAAGGGTCAGTGACTGTCGTCGATGGTTCAAAGATCACCTTCAACGAGATAGCGGAAGTTGCTGACAATGAATCATTTAGCGTTTGCGGCGTGCAGCTCCATGTTCTTCGGGATGGACTGGTATATGACTATCGGGAGAGAAACCCGCTGCAGCCGGCCAACGAATTCTTGCTGCCGGATCTAGGCTAATTTCAGATATGAATATTCTTGAAATTCGCACCCTGAGGGGCCCCAACTACTGGTCGGGCTACTGGACAAAGCTCATCGTCATGCGCCTCGACATAGGCGAATACGAGGGCAAACCGACGAATGAGATCGACGGTTTCTACGACCGGATGAATGAGGTGATGCCGACGCTCTCTTCGCACGGATGCTCGTACAAGGAGGAAGGCGGGTTCCTTCGGCGGGTCCAGGAGGGCACATGGGCGGGCCACGTTATCGAGCATTTCGCTCTTGAACTGCAGACTCTCGCCGGAATGGACACCGGCTTTGGCCGGACGCGAGAGACGGGTGAGAAAGGCATCTACAACGTCGTCTTTAGCTATGTCGAGGAGGCGGTCGGCCGCTATGCCGGTCGGGCGGCGGTAAGACTGTGGCTAGAACTTGCTGAAGGAAAGCCCGTCGACGAGATCAAGCTAACTGTCGCTGACGAGATCCAGGAGATGCGGGAGATCCGCGAGGACGTGAGATTCGGGCCATCGACCGGGTCATTGGTCGAGGAGGCGGTGAATCGCGATATCCCGTATATTCGCCTTAACGACCAATCATTGGTGCAGCTCGGCTATGGCGTAAACCAAAAAAGGATCCAAGCCACGACCACCGTGAACACCAACATGATCTCGGTCGATATTGCCGGGAATAAAGCCGCCACAAAGAAGCTCCTTGGTGACATGGGCGTCCCGGTGCCGGAGGGTTATCGTATCCGCGACGTCGACGATCTCGAGCGGACAGCGGAAAAAGTCGGCTACCCTGTCGTCATTAAACCCCTTGACGGCAATCACGGCAAAGGCGCGACCGTCGGCATTAAGGACTTGGAACACGCGCGCACGGCATTTGAGAAGGCGAAAGAATATTCCCGCTCTGTG
>JBJMGO010000285.1:0-4831 GCA_045807825.1 Pyrinomonadaceae bacterium
CCCAGACATCAGTTTGAGATGTGTGCGTCGCGACTGCCCTGTTTTGAAGGCGCACGATACTGATGCAAACGCCGGCAACCCATATGGCGAGCCTGCACCTACCTTTTTCCACCTTGGGTCCTGCTTATTATTTGCCGCAACTATATTCCCAACGACCCGCAATTGCAACACTATCCACATCCTAGACAACTTCAGGCGATGTGTTTCACAGATAAAATAATGCTTGACATATGCAACGCACGGTGCTACAAATGATATGAGCGTGTCGTCTGGTGGGCGAGACGCGGAACACGAACTTACACAGACGAGGCAAACATGAGCACGAACTTTCTAACTTCCGCAGCCAGACCTTTCTCGTACATCAGAGAGCATCCGCCATGAGGAGTGATCCAGAGGAGTGATCCCGCGCGTGGGGTGCGTGGATCTCGTCGCCGCCGGAAGAGGGCTGGTGACGGGGTAGGAGTGTGCCTTCAGGGCAAAAATGGGGAGAGACGGGTGATGCCAACTTTCAAAATGCGGTTCGGAGTCGGGAAAGAGACGGTTGAGGATACAATTAAGATGCTTGCAAACGTAACAACTAAACTGACACCATCGGTATCTAAAGAGTTGCTATCTATCGCTCCAGTGGGGATTCCCTATATGCAGTTGTCTACCCTTAGGCGTGCGGCCTTCGCCGTTTTGCTCCTTTTAAGTGTCGCGTTGGTCATTCCGACCTTCGTCGCCGCGCAGTCCAAGCCGCAAAAGACGGATAAGACCGCCGGTGAGGGCAAAAAGAACTCGCGCCCGACCGCGGAGGAGCTCAAAAAGCAGGAAGAGGAAAAGAAACGCGCCGAGGAGGAAAAGAACGCCATCATCGACCCCGGCATCGAGCGTATCGAGACCAACGCCGTGACCGTTGACGCAGTCGTCTATAACAAGAAGAGCGGCCAGATCGTCACGGGACTAAAGAAAGAAAACTTTGCGATATTCGAGAATGGCGTTAAGCAAAACATCGCGAGCTTTGCCGAGCCCGAGTCGCCGATCACCATCACGATGGTCGTCGAGTACAGCAAGTGGACCGAGGCCTTTGGCAACGCCGCCGGCGGCGGCTGGGAGCCCGGCCAGTACGAGGTCGTGAGGCCCGTCGCTTCCTTTTTGACGCGGTTCATCAAGCCGCCCAACGACTTTGCCTCGGTCATCGCTTACGATCTAAGACCCACGCCGATCACGGACTTTACCAACGATCCAAAGAGGATCAACGACACGATCAACCTGCTGCTCCGGAACTACCCCGCATTCCGCGAGAATGCTATGTTCGACGCGATCAAGCTCGCCCTCGTCGGCGGCCGCGCAGATTCCGTCGTCCTCGAGAATACCAAGGCAGAGAAGATGGACTATGCCGGCATGCAGGACCTCAAAGCTCCCCGCAAGGCCATCATCCTCGTCGCCTCCGGCATCGATACGATGTCAAAGATCAACTACGACGAGTGCCGCAAGATCGTGCAAGAGGCTGGCGTTCCGATCTACATCATCAGCACGGGTAATCTTTTCTATAAGAAATACGAGGCGTACCTTCCCGCCCTCGACGACATCACCGGCGCACCCGGCAGGCTGACATTCATTCAGGCACAGAACACGATGAACACCCTCGCAAAAGAATCGGGCGGAGCACATTTTCCGATGACTTTCGAGAGCGAGATCCCGGGCATTCTCAATAACATCAACAGCATGCTTCGGAGCCAGTACGCCCTGTCTTATGACCTCGGCGACAATCATGAGGCCGGTAAGAAGTACAAGCTCGAGGTAAAGGTCGACGTCGACGGCGACGGCGTTTATGACGACAAGGCCTACGTCGTACAGGCGAGGCCGTACTTCATAATGCCCAAAAAGGGTGCAGCAGCACCCGCTCTGAAGAAGTAATACCTCCGAACAAAGAAGCAAACTCGCCATGGTGGAGGACGCACACGTCCTCCACCGCCAAGCGGACCTGCGCACAGCCTTGCGCCGCCCCCTGTTCGGAGCCTCCTTGACTTTCTCTTATTTCCGTGGTGTGCTGTCCGCATATTTTCTTAATTCGTTTCTGAACAAGAAAAGTGGTTTTTTCTATCGCGGCTCGTCTCGATCCCGAATGAGACCGCGATGAGACCGCGATGGAATGTCATTAAGGTACAGGAGAGGCACGACTGCGGTGCCGTCTCTTAGAGACGGCTAGGTGTCCACGGGAGACGGCGACGGTGCCCAGTCTCGCGAAGAGGTGGTTGCACCCTAAAGGGCAACAGAGGTGTGGATAATGATGAAGCAATTGATAACAGTGATAGTAGCTTTGGTTGTCTTTTCCGGGCAGGTCTCGATCAGCTACGGCTACTCAAAGCCGAATACCTATCAGGCCGGATCGGACACGATCGTGCTCAAGGAGCAGTACCTTAAATCACCTCACGGCTGGATCATTGCAAAGGCGATCGATCTGTTGCGGCATGACGGTTACATACAGGAGGCCGACGAGGCTCAAAAGAACCTTCTGCCGATGCTCGAGGGTGTCACGTTTAACGATGTCTGGGGCGACGCCGACCTTGCGGGCGGATCGGTTCTCGACTATTACATTCCCGACAAGCCG
This sequence comes from Pyrinomonadaceae bacterium, assembly GCA_045807825.1. Taxonomy (GTDB): domain Bacteria; phylum Acidobacteriota; class Blastocatellia; order Pyrinomonadales; family Pyrinomonadaceae; genus OLB17. Next base: position 2,594 of record JBJMGO010000285.1, read on the forward strand.
GATCAAAACTACGGATATGGCTGCGCTCTGGATTTTCCGCTTCATACCTTTGCCCCGTACAAAAATTGCACACAGGATTTTAAGAGTCACCCCTTCTATGGGTATGGGAATGCTGCCGAACACGCACAGTTTAGGTATGACTATGCCTTAAGAATCGCTAATGGGAATTGGGGCGCCGATCCGCGAGATCACATGGCCGGATGGGTGAACGACACCCTCTTTGGTCAGGACGATCCGATGGACGGCAGATGGGCGCAAGACTCCGGCATCGATCACCCGCATCACACATGGGGTAATGGCCAGACAGCTGCAAGCGTATTTTTCGACATGCGCAACAACTACAGTAACTTCGAGATCCTCAACACCGCCGAGACCAATAATGATCTTGCAAAGCTTTTCGTACCAAAAAAAGAAGTATTTGATCATGCGCCGGAATGGTTTGACGACCATTACGGAGATGCTGACGACATCGAGGCGTTTAATGGTTATGACGACGATGGGCACGCTGTTTATGCAAGCTGGACCTTGGATGCCGGTGGGCATTGTACCAACGGTTCTGACTGCGCCGCACCTATGGTTGTTCGGCTGCTTGTCGGATCGCGGGCACACGCTTTTTTCCAGCTAGGCTGGGCGCTTCACCTCCTCGAGGATGTGACGACGCCGGTCCACACGATCGATGGGAGCGTCGATGCATTTCAAATGCACAATGATGTCGAAAAAAGAGCGGACGAGGTGCTCGCCTCACCCGGGGTTGTTTATAACGGCAAGATAATGAAAAACGCCCTGCCCGCGCTCACGGCGCCGGATTTTGGCACGCTCTACACGCCACATCCGCCGAGCTGCGAGGACCAGATCATCGACCCGGGGACATATTTCAAGGAGCGGTGGTATGCCTACGCTGTGCCAGAGCATCCGACCGATCCGTTGTCGTCGATCCCGGCACTACCCGGCGAAGGCGTCGCCCATGCGTACGTTCGCAACTCAGCTGAGGTTTCTCATCGCTTTATCCCGTATATCAAATGCATCAATACAGAGGACGACGGTACTTGGGATTCAGTCGGAGCGTTCACGGCCTCCGGCCTGGATATGGGCGTCAAATCCGCCGCAGGTCTGCTGCATCAATTCATGCACGAGGCCAACTTGGCGGACACCACGCCGCCGAGCGTCACGCTATCGACTGGTACGACGAGTCCGACCAATCACAACGTCCTTTCTTTTAACGGTTCTGCGAATGACACCGGCAGTTTTGTACAGAGTGTCGAGTACTCGCTCGACGATGGGCATACGTGGCAAGCGGCACAAGCCACCGACGGGGCGTTTGACAGTCAGTCGGAGGCCTATTCGTTCACGACCGCTCCGCTGGCTGACGGCACCTACACGGTGCGGACGCGAGCGACGGATGTTTCGGGCAACCTCTCGGCGCCAACCGATCCCGGTTTGATCATTGTCGTAGATACTACGCCACCGGTCATCTCTATATCGCAGCCGACTGCCGGTCAGTATTCGCACAGCGCGACGCTGACGCTCGGTTACTCTGTCACGGACGCCCTCTCAGGCGTGAAGATCTTTACACCGACGCTCGACGGCTTTGCGACCGTGGCGGGACATCCGCTAACCAGCGGCCAGCCTATCAACCTGCTCACTGATTTGGGACTGGGCGATCACACCTTCTTGATCAACGCCGCCGATAATGCCACCAACGCGGCTTCAAGATCGGTTGTCTTTTCCATCGTTGTCACTGCGGACAGTATCAAGGACGACGTTGCGCAGTTTCTTGCACACGGCATGATCAAGAACAGCGGCGAGGCCAATTCGCTAACCGTAAAGCTGAACGCAGCCGCGGCCGCGCGTGCGCGTGGAGATTGCAAAACGGCGGCGAACAATTACAACGCGTTCATTAACGAGTTGAACGCCCAACGCGGGAAAGGCGTTGATGCAAACGCCACCCAAATAATGATCGCGGACGCTCAATACTTGATCGCTCACTGTCCGTGAACAGGATTAACGATCTGCCGGCGGGCACTTATTAATTCGTGCCCGCCGGCACCCTAAGCGACACTTTTTGTACCGCGAACCTTTTCCAAAACCCTCATAAGATCAAGTATGTCACGTTCCCCTGCCCCTGGGTCCGTAGTGGTCCTGGGCACTGTGCGTGGACGGTTTTGTTTGTTTCTGGTGAGTTATTCAGATAGTCTGAATGTTTGCGATCTGAATGAGCCGAAAGATCATCGACAGCTA
>JBJMGO010000286.1:0-11420 GCA_045807825.1 Pyrinomonadaceae bacterium
CCCTACCGACAGCGTCAACCCATAGAACACGTTTGGACCTGATCCTCAGTTACAATCTGCTGGAGGACCTTCATCATCACCACGTGCTCTAAATTCTGCTATTCTGTGCGGCGACAGCGATTTAACTGGAACTTTTACAAATTTTGCCTCGTAACCCATTCTTGACAAGCGGGCTGCCTGCCTCGATAGCAGGCTCGTAGGCGGTCGGGAAAAGGAACGGGAGACGAACACTCACCTTGGAAGCTGCAAGAGCTGTGACAGAGATCGACGGTGCGGAACTCGTAAGACGCGCGCGGACCGGTGACGGGACGGCGTGGGAGGACATCGTCTCCGCATTCTCGAGGCGGATCTTTAATCTGGCTTACAGGTTTACGTCGAGCGTGGACGCTGCCGAGGACCTTACGCAGGATGTTTTCATCCGCATCTACAAGACCCTCGACCAGTACGACTCCAAACAGGGCGACTTAGCGAATTGGCTTATGCGGCTGGCCCGCAATTTGATAATCGACGATTACCGGCACCGGCAGCGTAACCCGCAAAACTCAATGGCCGACGCCGTCGACGATCACCAGTACCACCTGCGTGCCGTCGGCACCTCGGCCCACAAAGAGGTCGAGCGTAAGGAGCTCGCAGCACAGGTGCAGCAAGGGATCGACAAGCTCCCCGAGGACCTCCGAACATGCGTCATCCTCCGCGACATCGAGGAGCTGACCTACGCCGAGATCGTGGATCTCTTGAAAATACCCGAGGGGACCGTGAAATCCCGGATCAACCGCGGCCGCATCGAGCTCGCAAAGATACTTCGCCGTATGAGGGTTGTAACAATATGAAACCACAGATGAACACAGATGAACTCGGATCAAAGACATATCTGTGTGTATCTGTGTTCATCCGTGGTTCCATTTTTTCAAGGGGTTTGAAGTAATGACTAAGGAGCAGATCAACATCATAAACTGCACACAGTTCGAGGAGCTGCTGACGGACTATTTGGACCGCACGCTGGATGCGTCCATCAACAAGGCCGTCGGTGCTCACGCGATGAGTTGCCCTCTCTGCCACACACTGCTCAACGACGTAAAAGAGAGTCTCCAGGCCTGCCGTACGATATCCCACACCGAACTCCCCGTCGCGCCGATGACTCGGCTTGAGGCACGCGTCCTCGCGATGACCGCTCCTGAGACGGCGATGTTGTGCGAGGATTTTGAGAGTTATCTGACCGATTATCTCGACGGGTTTTTGCCCGCACAATCTTTCCACCGTTGGGAGCGTCACGCGGCGCTTTGCACGAAGTGCGAGGACCTGCCAGGAATGGTCGTTCGCTCGATCGGTGCATGCCTGACATATAAGACCGAGGAGCTCACCGTTCCCGCAGGACTTCACGAGCGGATCCTCAATGCTACGCTTGGCACCGAGAATGCAGGGGAGATCACCGCCTCATGGACCGCTCGTGCAAGCGATTGGGTGCGCGGCCTTAGATTCCCTATTGGAATACCGCAGCTCGCCCCCGTAGCGATGATGATCCTCTTTGCGTTCCTGGTCTTTAGTCAGACGGTATCTGCTGACGGCAGCCTGAGCGGCGTTTATAAGCAGGGTGTGCAGCTTGCCGAGACCACATATCAGCAGAGCGCGGATGCACTTAAGGGCGAGCCCGTCGCGACCGATACCACAACGACGACACCGACCAACTGATGAATTGCGCCTATCACATCAACAACGCCGCGACGGCGAGCTGCAACGGCTGCGGACGACCGCTCTGCCCCGCATGCGATCACCGGATCAAGGGTTTTCCGTTTTGCACCGACTGCATCGTACAGGGCGTTGATCTTCTAAGACAGCAAAATCGTGCGAATAATGCTCCGTACGTCAAAAAGCGCACCTCCCCGTTGGCCGCTTTGCTATTGTCGTTCTTCTGCACTGGTCTCGGCCAAGCCTATAACGGCCAGACGGTGAAGGCCCTGGTGTATTTTGCGGTTTTCGTCGGCCTCTTTCAGATGGCCGTTCTGACAGGTGGTACGGGAGCAACGCCTGCATTCGTACTGGGCTTTACGGGAATGTGGTTCTTTGGAATGCTCGACGCTTGGCGCAGCGCTCAGATGATCCGCTCAGGCGTCACGCCCGACCTCGCCGACGACATTCTCGTAAAGCGTTTCTCAGGTAATCCGAAGCTTTGGGGCAGCGTGCTGCTTGTTCTTGGTATCGGCTTTGTCTTCCAACGGGTATTTGGCGGCATCACGCTTATTATGCGTGGCCTCGTGCCGCTCATGTTGATCGGTCTCGGAGCCTACCTGCTGCGTGGCTATGTCTTTAAGAGCAGCAAGCAGGACCGCTGGTCGGGAGCGGGTCCGTCGACCAGCTTCTCACTGACATCGCCGCGAGGCGTGACAGGCTCGGACTACAATGTCAGCGAATTTAGCGACCGCACACGCAGCGGCAGTTGGCGGGACATCTAATTTGCATCTAACGTTTCAGGAGTAGTGTTATGCTTTTATTCATGAAAGGTGCCGGAGTCATAGGAAGCCTCCTCGTAATCATCGCGCTAGTGATCACGCTGCTAAAGGCAGTCATCGGATTCGTCGGATTTCTTGCTCTGTTTAAAAAGATCGTCCTGATCCTCGCCTTCATCGCCGTCTTTGCCGGTGTCGGCTTTATGGTCCTGAGATCCTGGCAGGAGCACAAAAAGACAGCCTCCTAACGATAGATCCACAATTAAGAGCTGATAACTGGCCGGCGGGAGTGTCTTTATTTCCTACCGGTTAGTTTTCACTTTTCGGTTAGTCACTGTTAAACCGTTTGCCTTTCGCTCCAAGATGTGGTCTCATATACAGACATTCCATCTAGTCACTTATTTGGAAACTGACAAGGGGTTTCTCTAAATAAGCGAGAGTGCTCATTAAAAATCTAATTTGAACTCTTGTAACGGTTTCGCGTTAGTCGCTCGCGGCTATTCTTGCGTGAATCCCTGTGAAGGAAGGGCAGAAATGCTTCCGTCACGAGATCCATTAAAAGGAGCTTTACAGCATAATGCAGAAAAACGACAAGGCATACGTCTTTCTTTTATCGCATAGATCAAAAAATCGAATTTACATCAAGCGGGTCGCGGTTTCTAAGAAGCTCACAAACTTCTCCACCGTCGGCCTTTTATTCTTAGCAGCAATATCAGCAGCAACATTCGGCATCAGCCATATCCTTAGCAATATTAACCTCGCGGAGACGGCTCAGAACGCCTCCGTTTTTAACCGCATCGCGGCTCAGCCGCCCGTACAGGACGACTTTATAGTCGAGAACCAAAAGCAGCCGCCTCACGTCGAGATCGCGATCAACGAAGGCGGACCTGCCAATGACATGGAGCTTGACGGTGAGGGCCAGCAGCTCGACGCAGAGCTAAAGGCGATCGCCGCAAAGGCCGATCCGGCGTACCTCCCGACGGAGTGGGCACATCTTGGCAAGATCAATAACGAATTCGGCTTTCGCCGTAATCCATTTGGTGGCCGTGCTTATGAATTCCATCCCGGGATGGACATCGACGGCGAACGCGGTGATCAGGTGATGGCCTCGGCCAGCGGCACCGTCATCAAGGCGGCCTACACAAACGGCTACGGCAACATGGTCGAGATCGATCACGGCAACGGCATCCACAGCCGCTACGGCCACATGTCGAAGCTAGACGTCTCAGCCGGCGACACTGTCACACGCGGTCAGCTTATCGGCGAGATCGGCTCAACCGGCCGCTCGACCGGTCCGCATCTCCACTTCGAAGTTCGCTACAACGACAAACCTATCAATCCCCGGCACTTCTTAAAACCGGAGCCCGCGGATCTGACGAATATCCCGAAGTAGCTTTTCTGACATCGATTTAGGTTACAGGCGAGTCCAAGATTGGACTCGCCTTTTGTTATACTTCCCACAAAATGACAGTCCAAAAATCTATGAAGTTGAAAAGTCTAGTTTCGCTCGCTCTCCTCTTCTCGTTTGTCCTTTCGCTCGTGCCGACAGCACTCGCGATCGACGAAGGGATGTTCACGCCGTCGCAGATCGCGGAGCTGAACCTCAAGAAGCGCGGCCTCAAGATCGATCCAAAGGACATCTGGAATCCCGGTAACGGCGGTCTGACCGATGCGATCATTCGCCTTAATGCGGGTCAGGGCAGCTGCACGGCGGAATTCGTGTCGCCGGACGGGCTGATCTTGACGAATCACCACTGCGGATTCGACGCGCTTGTGTCCGCCTCGACGCCTGACAAGGACCTTGTGGAGACCGGCTTTAACGCCGGAGGGCGCACGGGTGAATTCCAGGCAAAGAATTACGCGGTATTCATCACCACACGCGTTGAGGACGTAACGGCAAAGGTCCGCGGCGGCACCGAGTCGCTCAGCGGTGACGCATTGAGTGCCGCACTCGACAAAAACACAAAGGACCTCGCGACCGCCGAGCAGGCAAAGGCTCCGAGCGAAGCGAGTGTGCGTGTGCAGCCTATAGACAGCGGTTATTTTTACTATCTCTACCAAGTCCAGCCGATCAAGGACATCCGCATGGTGTTTGCTCCGCCCAGGAATATCGGCGTCTTTGGCGGCGACCCCGACAATTTTGAATGGACGCGTCATACGGGCGATTTCACCTTTTTGAGAGCCTACGTCGCACCGGACGGTACGCCCGCGGATTACTCGCCGAATAACGTGCCTTATCACCCGAAACGCTTCATGACGCTCAACATCGGCGGGATCAAGGACGGCGATTTTACGTTTGTGATGGGATATCCCGGCGGCACGACGCGGTACCGCGAGAGCTGGTCGATCGACTATGCGAAGGAGGCGAACTTCCCTTTCCTGTTCAGATGGTTTCGCGGCCTCGCCGACACCCTCACGGCCGAGGGTGCGACCGACGAGGACAAGCGGATCAAGTTCCAGTCGGACATCGCGGATTACAACAACGAGCGAAAGCTATATGAGGGCGGCTACCTCCGTCTCATCCGGGCGAATGTCGTCGAGAACCGGCGTGCTGAGGAGGCGAAGATGGCCGCCTGGATCGCTGCCGATCCGAAACGCCAGCAGCACTACGGCACGATGCTCAGTGACCTAAAGACGCTCTCCGAGACAAGTAACGCCGCCCAAAAACGCGATGCGATCATCCGCCGGTTCCCTGATCCCATCTCAGGTTCGGTTTATGGGTCGATGGTCGCCGCAGCCGCAGCCGCAAAGGCGGGCCGACCGCTGAACGATCAGCAAAAGGCAGCGATCACGCAGGCACTTACCGAGCGCGATCCGTTCTTCGAACGCGAGATGCTCAAGTTCTTCCTCCGTGAGTTTGACGCGCTGCCGGCAGGCCAGCGTTTTGACGCGTATGACAAGAAGTTTGCCGGAACAACTGGCAAGGCACGCCGCGACGCCGAGGCTGCATACGCGGCGAGCATCACTGACGGAGACTTCACAAAGCCGGAGAACGTCTTCGCTCTAGCGTCAATGCCGTGGTCAGAGATCCAGGCAAAGCACCCACTGCTCGCGGGCGTCATCGACGAACGCTTTGCCCTCGCCCAGCGAGGTGCGGCATTCAACGCCAAGATCGACAACCTTCGCCGTCTCTACATGGACGCGTTGACGACGATGGAGGGCAAGACGACCTATCCTGACGCAAACCTGACGCTCCGCTTCACGTACGGCAACGTCAAAGGCTATCAATCACGCGAGGCTGAATTCCGCTCGCCCTTTACGACGCTGAAAGGCATGATCGAGAAGAATACGGGCGAAAAGCCTTTCGACGTGCCAGCCAAGCTCATCGACCTTCAAAATGCCAAAGACTTTGGCCGCTATGGCGAGAATGGCAGCGTCGTCCTCGACTTTCTCTCCACCACGGACATCATCGGCGGCAACTCCGGCTCGCCCATCATGAACGGCAACGGCGAGCAGGTCGGCATCGTCTTTGACGGCAACTTTGAGGGCCTCGGCAACGATTTTTACTACGACTACGACACCAATCGCACCATCTCGTGCGACGTGCGATTCATCCTCTTCGTCACCGAGAAATTCGGCGGTGCCAAATGGGTCACCGACGAGATCAAAACCGTCGGCGGCAAGTCGTAACTTAGAAGGTCGTCCCCATCCCAAAGGCCGTTCGGTGTGCAACCGAACGGCCTTTTCGTTTGCCTCTCGGCCAGCGTGTGAAATAGACAGGCCTCGGTTAGCCGAGGTCTTTTCAGGCGTATACTCGGGTTATGTTCCGTATCATCGCTAGGATCGCCGTCGGGTTGGTTCTGATCTCAAACACCTTTGCACAAAGCGGTGCGGAGGAGCCCCCGTACATGGGTTTGTCGGGGCTCATCCACACCGTGCATGAGGAGTCGTACAACTGCACCGGTGATCCAGCGGAGAAGCCGTGGCGAGTTAATGAGGTGACCTATGACAGGCGAGGTAATGTGATATGGCGAGCCTATTTCAATCCCGACGGATCAGTTGGAAATCAGGCGAGCTTCACCTTTGATAGCGACGGGAATAAAACTGGCTGGGCAGAATTCTATGGTAAGAACGACTTCCCACCGGAGGGACTGCATCAGCATGCGGTCTTCACGTTGTCGGGCGGAAAGCCGATCTCAGCCATCGTGTATAGGGAAGATACGCCAGAGTTTAAGACGACTTGGGAGTATGACGAACGCGGCAACAAGGTACGTGAAGCGACGGTCGAGCTCGCCGGCCAGGCTACTACTACGCGGACTTATAAATACGATGTCCAAAACAGACAGATAGAGAACACCTACGATTCTAATGGTCTGAGTTCCGTTCAGCGGCGGACTTACGATGCGGCTGGAAATGTGATCAGCGAAAGCCAGTACGATAGAGACAATTTACTCGGCACCACCACGCGGCTTTTTGAAGGCGGCCGGCTGATCAAAGAGGTCACGACCTTAAGTGACGGTAGTGGTCGAACCACGCTGAACACCTACAACAAAGACGGGAACCTGATCCTCACGACGATCGACGATGCGTCTATCACGAGCAGGACAATTATTGAGTATTATGCCATCGGCAGAATCCGCTCTAGGGAGCAGATGACCGTCGCGAAGACGGGTGGTCCGCCTCAGAATAGCGAGGCATCACCGAGACCCGGGCGGAACCTCGAAAAGTACGACAGTAAAGGGAACCAGATCGAGCGGTACATCTATGATGTCAAGGGCGAACTATATTTGACGCAGCTATCGAGTTATGACGATAGGGGCAAGGCAATTCGGCTCATAGAGACTTCGCGCGCAGGCTCTATGTACGACAGCGACCTCGTCTATGAGCATGATTCGCATGGCAACCAGATCGGGGCGTTTTGCCGCAAGGTCACCCCCACGGGGGAAGTGAACCTGTACACGGCAGAAAAGAGAGTCATAACGTATTATGACAAGTAGCCGCAAGCCCGTTTGAGGCGGTTCTTCTGCGCTTGAAGCGCGGAAAGCCCGCGGAAAAGTCCATCGAAGGGTGATGAAACGCCGCCGATAGGGTCTGACATGACACCGACGGCTGTTGAGACACCGCCGATGGGTGTGAAGACCTCGCCGAGAGGTGTTGAGACGACGCCGATGGCTGTGAAGACATCGCCGACGCGTGTAAGACCTCGCCGATGGCGGTTAAAACGTGGCCGATAGCTGTTGAGATGTCGCCGAGAGCTGTTGAGATGACGCCGATAGGCGTTGAGACGCTGCCGATGAGTGTAAGACCAGGCCGAGAATCGTCGAGACCAGGGACGTCAATGGAAAATTGATATCGGGTAATTGACTAGTTCACGAAGAGGCCGCGGGTGCGGCCCTTTTCGTGCCTGACGAATGATGGTTTTTTATCTGGCAATCAAATCGAGATCTACCAAGACGTCATTCACCGACACGACCCGTGGAGCGAAGACGGAACGGCGGGCTGAGGCGGTTGCGATGTAGGTGTCGCCGGTCGGGACGTTCGTAAAAGTGTAGTAGCCGAATGAGTTTGTGAGGGCGGTAAAGGTGTTGCCGCGGCTGTCTTGAAGCGTAACGCGGGCGGCACGAAGGCCGGCACCAGAGCTGGTCAGGACGCGGCCCGAGATCGGAACATTCGCGGCGGTAGTTCCAAGGACGAGATCGTAGCCGATCGCGTCGAGGAGGATGCCTTCGGGAGAGTTGGCAGCGATGTCGGAGGTTTCGCCGGCGCAGGCAAAGGCGTCCTGCGGGTGAACGACGGCGTGCGGACAAGCTCCCGCAAAATCACCGTAGTCGGCGGGGGCGACCTGGTTAAAACCAACCAAGTTCGTCGTGCCGCCGTCGATCGATAGGTAACGCGTGCCGGTCGAGGTGACGTTGCGCGTCGCCGGGGCCGAGTAGCTAAAAAGATCGCTCGGGTGCCAATCGACGATCGGGTTGTTGAAGTTCAGTCCGGAGCCGAATCCTAGGACCTCGTCCATTTCGTGCTGTATCGCGGCGCGGGCGTCGAATGTTCCTCCGGCAACGGGCCGCGAAAACGAGAACGGTGTCGTCGAGACGATCGTTACGATCCCGTCGTAATTGCAGCCCACAGGCGGCGGTATCGTGACCGTGCCGTCCGGGCACATTCCGCCGGGCGTCGAGCGGCCGATCGCCCTTCCCGATGCCGAAGAGAATCGAATAAGCGTCGACGGCGCCGACGCCGGAAGGGACGCGATGGCCTTGGCGTCGTTCGTCGTCTTGGAGTCCGCGGTCAGTGATCCCATGTAGCTCGCCCAGACTGCCCCATAGAACTCTGCGTTGCTCACTGCGATGCCGCCGTTCGCGATCGGCGATCCGTCGGGAAAGGTATTCGCGTAGCGGTAGAGGATCTTGACCGTTATCGGGTCCGAGAAGGTCGATTGGTAGAATGCAATGTCGGAATTGATCGCGGCCATGATCGCAGCGGAGTTTGCATTTGAGGTGATCGAGGAATCAAAGACACCGTTGATCACGAGCCCTACGGACGGCTGGGCCGGGGAGTCCATCGGCGGCATCGTAAACAGCGGTGCAGCCGGCTCATGTCGAGAGATCATCGGGCCGCGTGCAACGACAATACCACTCACGCCGCTCGCCGGCCGCAATGACGCGTCGATGAGCGTTTCGTCTCTCCGCGTCTGGGCCTGCGGCGCAATAACTGCGATGAGCGTCGCGATAGTCGCGGCTATCGCAAGAAACGTTCGATGTGTAGACATAATTCTGCCTTGCGGTCTGAATGTCCTTTATCTGTTACAGGTGGAGACTGGCGTGAACGGGCTGTTCACTGGCAGACGCGCTCGAAGCGGCGACTACGAAAATTATGACGGATTGCGTGCTTCAGGGGCAATAGAAAAGATCCGGCGGGAATTCAGCTTCGCTTGCGGCCGTAAAGTTCTGCATAGGCGGCGAGCTTCGCGGCGATATCGTCGCCGAAATTGGCCTCCGGCATTCGCCACTGCCAGTTTGCGTTGGTGGTCGCGGGCGTGTTCATGCGGGCGTCGCTTTTGAGGCCGAGGACGTCCTGCATTGGGATCAGGACGGTGTCGGCGATCGACTCGTACAGAACGCGGATCATGTGCCGGTTGATGCCGCGGGCCGAGCGAGTGCCGAGATATTCGAGGGCGTGGCGGCGAGTGCGGCGATCGAGAGACTTGAACCACCCGACCGCTGTATCGTTATCGTGGGTGCCGGTGTAAGCGACGGTGTTCGGCACGTAGTTGTGCGGCAGGTCGCGGTTCCCGGCGTCGCCGCCAAAGCCGTACTCGAGAATGCGCATCCCCGGAAAGGCGAATTCGTCTCTTAACGCATCGACCTCCGGCGTGATCCCGCCGAGGTCCTCGGCGATCACCGGCAACTCGCCCAGAGCGGCGGTCAGTGCTCTGAAGAGCTCACTGCCTGGCACCTCGACCCATTCACCGTTCTCGGCGGTATCATCCTCGCCCGGCACCTCCCACGCGGCCGCGAATCCGCGAAAGTGATCGACCCGAATGATGTCAAAGATCTCGAGCATCGACCGAAACCTCGCGATCCACCACTCAAACCCGTTCGCGGCCATCGCCTCCCAATCGCAGATCGGATTACCCCAACGCTGCCCCGTGGATGAAAAGTAATCCGGTGGCACGCCGGCAACAACGCGGGGCGAGCCGTCTTGGTTGAGCTTGAATTCGCCTGCGTGCCGCCAGACATCGCATGAGTCGAGCGCGACAAAAATGGGGATATCGCCGATCAGCTTTACCCCGAGACCGTTGGCGTGCGCCTTTAGCGCACTCCATTGGCGAAAGAACAGGAACTGGTAAAACTTTTCCTCACGGATGGTGTCCGCAAGATCGTTGGCTGCCCTTGCGAGTGCATCGTCGTGTCGCCCCCGCAGCTCGTCGGGCCACTCGAACCACGGCCGCTGACCCTGCGACGCCTTTAAAGCGCGATAAAGCGCATAGTCGTCCAGCCACGACGCGTGTTCGCGGCAAAAGGTGTCGAATTCGCCGCTAAGATCGCCTGCCCATTTTTGAAACTGGTCGTACGCACGCCGCAGCATCTCGCCTTTCCACTCGAATACCCATCCGTAATCCACTCGTTCGGTGGGAAATTCGGGCCTCTCGTTCACAAATTCCCACGTGATAAGACTGTCGGCGGCGAGGTTTTCGGGCGAGATGAGGAGTGTATTCCCAGCGAACGCCGAGAAGGACGAATACGGCGAATCACCGTAGCCTGTTGGCGTCACAGGCAGCATTTGCCAGTATGTCTGACCCGCGGCCGCAAGTGCCTCGCAAAACCCAAAAGCCGGCGGGCCCAGATCGCCGATGCCGTACTTACCGGCGAGCGAGGTCGGGTGCAAGAGTATGCCTGCGGCGCGAGGGAATCTCATGGCCAAATGTTGTAAATAAAAATCTTAGCCATTCTCTCAGGCATTCCGGCGAAAGACAAAGCCCGGGTACTGTGACATGATGGGTATGCCAGAAGACAGAGATTCAACCCAGCCTAGGCCAATATCAACCTAGCACGCCACACGGCCGCTCCCGACTTGTCTTGCCCGTGCGGCGGCTTTATCTCGTACCAACACGGAGGAATCGAAATGAACCAGTTAACACAACATTCTATTGACTCGGGTGCCGACCTCTCGTCGCGCCTGCCGAGCATGAAAATGAGCAAAACCAGCAGCGGCATAGGCTCAAACCTAAGCTATCTACTGATCGGCGGCGGCATCGGGGCGACGCTCGCTTTGCTGTTTGCCCCAAAATCGGGTACGGAGCTTCGCACAGACGTTGTCAACGCGGCACAAAAGGGCTACGACAGTTCGCTCGATATGGCCCAAAAGCTGATGGACCAGTCCCGTGATCTCTACGGCACGCTCAAGGACAAGGCGGACCAGATGACCGGCGGCGCGGCCTCGCGGCTCGAGGGTCAGGTTATGGACACCGTCTCGAACGTTGCATCCAGCACCGGCATGAATACAGGCCTCACGAACGATCTGCCGAATGGCGGC
>JBJMGO010000287.1:0-4318 GCA_045807825.1 Pyrinomonadaceae bacterium
ATTTCGGCTCCGGCATCTGATCATAGATGCGCCTGAGAACAGGAGCCATCTTCCTCGAAACGCGGCCGGACACGATCATCACATCCGCCTGTCTCGGGCTGGCCCTAAACGTCTCCGCACCAAATCTCGAAAGGTCGTTGCGAGCCGAGACGGTATTCATCATCTCGATCGCACAGCACGCCAAACCGAATGTTGCCGGCCACAAGCTCGACTTACGTGCCCAGTTGACGACCGCGTCAAGCTTCACGGTGAGAACGTCCGGGAGTGATTCGAATAATGTATTTTCTAAACCCATAAGGGTATTTGATTACCGCCGGCGATCTATAGATTCCCAAGAACTTCAACGGAGCTGATAGCTGACGACTGACAGCTGATCGCTATTCCTACGCCGCCTTCCGCAGCACTTCGCGACGAGCCTTCGCCATCACCTTCGCCTCTTCGCGAGCCTCGGCACGTGCCTGGAGGCCCCAATCGAAGGTGCCCTTCTTCCATACATATATGTATCCGACGATCAGCGTCGCGATAAACACCATGATCTCGACGAACGCCACCGTACCAAACACCGCCGGTCCCGCTGCAATGAGGCTCTTGAACGCCACCGCAAACGGCACGATGAACAGGACCTCAATATCGAACAGCAGGAATATCACCGCCACGCTGTAAAACTTGATCGAAAAGCGATCGCGCGCGCCCCCGATCGGGTCCTTGCCGCATTCGTACGGCATCAGCTTTACGGCCGTCCGCTTGCGCGGGCCGATGAGCTGCGTCACGAGCAGCTGGCTGACCCCAAATCCCGCCGCGACCAAAAACATGATGGCGATCGGCACATAATCTAAGGCGCTGTATTCCGACATCCGTTACCTACGTTTCTCTAAACAAACACTCCGCTTTCAAGTACTTAGCGTAATTCAGCGTATGAGGGGAGTCAAGAAACGCCCGCCCTCGCACTCGTTCCTGAAATCCGTTGACCACCGTTAAACGCGTATGCTACTTTTGATACTGGAGCGAGTGCGCTCGTCGTCCACCCATCTTCCGCTTCCCTCGCGACCTAAATCGCTGTGATATCTGGCTTTAACACTGACGTCGAATGCGCCGGCACCGTTTACCACGTGCAGACGGAGGACAAAGGTGCGCCCCATCACGTCATAATGTCGCTCGTCTACAACAAGGGCACGATCCTCGCGAGCAAACGCGAGCCCTACGACACCGCGACTCCCGAAAAAGATCTCAAAGAACGCGTCAACAAACAGCACAAACTCATTTGCGCCGCTGTAAAAGCAGGTCGAATAGACGACCTCAAGCAGATGACCGCCGATTCCCGCGCGGGGGCTAAAAAGGCCAAGGCCAAGGTTGTTGCGGAGGCCATCACGGTCGCCCCTGCGGTCACGATCCCGCCGGTCCCGGCAGAAGCGGTCGTTACGGCTCCGCCGATAAACCTCGCGCCGCTCGAGATCCCAGTCGCTCCGCCGCCGCAAGCTCGCGTAGAGCCGCAACCTGAGACGTTCGCGCCGCCGCCTCCGCAGCCCGAAACACCAGCCGTCGCTCCCGAGGAAGTACAGATCCCGCCGCCGCCATCCGACCCATTTGCCGACGTTCCGATCATCGATGCCGTCGAGATCATCGACGAGTACGCCGAGATCATGGCGGACGCCGTCGAGGTGGTGAGTGAGCTATCAGGGCAGGAGCGGCCGACGCATGGGAAGCTCAGCGTCGACCTTTTAGGCGACGGTAAATTCCGTGGTGGCGACCGCAAAACGGTAAGCATTCTCATCTCTCGCGGTTCTGATCGCAAGGTGGTGTCCGGCGCGCAGATAATGATAAAGATCCTCGGTTCGTCATTCCGACCCGTGATCTTTCACGCCCGCTCTGACCAGAACGGCCTCGCAAGAGTCCACCTCCAGGTCCCGCAATTTGCCGCCGGCCGAGCCGCACTTCTGGTTCGCGCCATTGCCGATGGCGAAGAGATCGAGCTGCGCAAGCTAGTCAGTCCAAACGATGACTAGTTTTCAGATAGACCTGACAAAAGCCTCACACTATCGACATCAAACGCGACGTCCGCCGCGCCTCCTTCTAAGCGCACGCCCCGCTTGCTAGAATCCTTTTGTGACAGCTGTCAACTTCTATCTCAATGGCGAGGCCCGTGAGGTGCCGGAGCACACCGACCTCTCGCGAATGATCTCACTCTTCTCTCTGCCCGAAAAACGTGTCGCTATTGAACTGAACGGCGAGGTCATCCGCCGTGCCCAATGGCCCTTCACCAACATCGTCCCCGAGGACAAGGTCGAGGTCGTCCACTTCGTCGGCGGCGGATAAGAATATCGGCCACAGAGACCACAGAGCTCACTGAGGTTTTCTTTAGGGAGTCCGTCATCGCGCGCCCTACGTCTTCGTTCTCATCTTCTCTGTGTACTCTGTGGCTAAATTCCGTGTAATCTGTGGCTAAGCTATGTCCGATACTTTCACTCTCGCAGGTCACAACTTCACCTCTCGGCTCATCATCGGCACGGGCAAATACCGCTCATACGGAGAGATGACGTCAGCCCACGCGGCTTCCGGTGCGGAGATGGTTACGGTCGCCGTCAACCGCGTGCCGCTCGACCGCTCCTCGGAGTCGTTCCTCGACCACTTGGATTCGACGATGAAGATCCTCCCCAACACCGCGGGCTGCTACGACGCCGAGCACGCTATTCGCACCGCACGTCTCGCCCGAGAGGCGCTCGACACCGAATGGATCAAGCTCGAGGTGATCGGCGATCAGGTGACCCTGCTGCCCGACAACGAACAGACGCTTGAGGCCGCAAAGGTACTCGTCAAAGAGGGCTTCATCGTGCTTCCGTACTTCACCGACGACCTGATCATGGCGAAAAAGCTGCTCGACGCCGGCTGTCTGGCCGTGATGCCGCTCGCCGCTCCGATCGGCTCCGGAATGGGCGTGCAAAACCCGTCCAATTTGCGAATAATGCGCGAACAGCTCCCCGACGCGACCATCATCGTCGACGCCGGTGTCGGCGTGCCTTCTGACGCCGCAATAGCGATGGAGCTCGGTGCCGACGCCATCCTCATGAATACCGCGATCGCCGAGTCACGCGACCCCGCCTCAATGGCGTCCGCAATGAACCTCGCTGTCCAAGCCGGCCGACTCGCCTACACCGCCGGCCGCATGCCCAAACGCCTCTACGCCTCCGCCTCCAGCCCGATCGAAGGTGCGATAAAGTAAGCTCTCTGAATATGAGACAATAGCCTCCAATGCATAGGACACTTACGGCGACGATCTGGCGAGAGGATGACGGTTATGTTTCGTTGTGCAGCGAGGTGGATGTCGCGAGCCAGGGTGAAACTGTCGAGGAAGCGAGAAACAATCTTCGAGAGGCTGTAGAGCTCTTCTTCGAGACGGCCAACCCCTCCGAGATCTCAGATAGACTGAATTCCGAAGTCTATATAACGCCCATGGAGGTCGAGGTTGGGGCGCTTGCGTAAACTCTCGGGTCGCGAGATCTGCAAGATCCTGGCTCGGCACGGATTCGTAAAAGTTAGGCAAAAAGGCAGCCATGTCGTGATGCAGGCTATTGCCGGGAATGCAACGATCACCGTACCTGTCCCCATGCACTCCGAAGTTAGGATCGGAACACTTCAATCCATCATCAGACAGTCGGGTCTGCCCCGCTCCGAGTTTGAAAGTTAGGGATTCCAAGATAACCGTTAACGTTCTCTTTTTCGGCCCCGTCGCGGAAAGCGTCGGAAGGCGTTCCGAGCGAGTCCGTGTCCAGCCCGGCGCCTCAGCGTCACAGCTCGTCTCTGAGTTCATTTCCGCACGACCCGGATTCAACCGCCGCAAATTGCTGTTCTCTGTTAATCAGGAGTATGTTTCTGGTGACGTAGCTCTGAAGGACGGTGACGAGGTGGCGATATTCGCCGCCGTCTCCGGCGGCTGACGGTGGCTCCGCCACTTCGCAGTGCGGAGAGGCTTGCCTCTCCGACAGGTCCAAAAAAATATCGGGAGGCTATGCCTCCCACTTTGTACGCTTGCCTCTCCGACGTCATTCACCTAAATTCTAGGAGGCTATGCCTCCCGCTTTCCGTGTAACAAGAGACACTCCGGCGTTCTACCTCACCTCGGTAGCTAAAGACCGCATGCCCGTTTTCAGAACTGAAAACATCGCCGCGATCGCCTGCCGAGCTGTTGATGAGGCACGAATGTCGGGCAAATTCCTGATCCTCGCGTACGTTCTCATGCTCGATCACCTTCACGTGATCACGGACAGCAGCCGCGATTCTGTAGACGTACTTCGCTTTATCAATGGCATCATCAGCCGCCGAG